>JAHZIZ010000302.1 GCA_022601215.1 Bacteroidota bacterium | reverse complement strand
CTATAGACCCCTTCCCCCTTTCTTCTGCGATAAGAAGACCTTTTGAAATACGTTTTCGAACTGAAAGAATTCTTTTTGAAGTTATATAGCATAAGAGATAAAAAGTTAGACAAAGCTTTAGACCAGGGTTGTCCAAACTTTATGGGGACGCGGGCCGCATTCGGCAAGGAAATTAGATCGCGGGCCGCAGTTGACATTTTTCCTCTTATGCACTGTCTTACCGTACCAGATGTAAAGTAAAACACGGACATGTAAATGAATCTTTATATTTATCATAAAAACATATTGACGGGGAATAGAGTAAAGAAGCTAAGATGTGAATACTACGAATAAGAGAGTAGTGGAAATTTTGAGCAACGTCAGTAGACTAGGAAAGCTTAAAAATAATTGACAAGTATGGATAAGAATCAACCCTTAAATATATTCGTTAAAAATATTTAAGGAAGTACGTAAAACGGTACAGTTTACTTAAAATTCAGTGGGATGGGTGTGCGTGCATTTTGGAAGCCAGCTCCTTTGTGTCGATGTCAACTGAGGTTAAGGCTAAACAAAGGCAGGCTTCGAGAGATGTTTGATTAAGTAGATTCCTCTCTTTGGATTTAATCGACTTCATTGCGGAAAATGCTGCTTCACAAAGGTAGGTACTGCCAAACATTGACAGCAAGTGCAATCCAAAACAGTGTAAATTAGGATAATGCTCTTCAGAAAGAAGAGGCCAAAATTGAGTGATTGGCAGTGTAGCTTTGCTTAATAAAAACTGGTCACTTTGCAAGTCACACAATTCAAGCTGCAAATCTTCATCGGCTTCTGATATAGTTATAGTCAGCGGAGCATTGAATACATTGAAGTTTTTCTCAAGGTGCTGGAAATCTTGAAATCGCTTGTCGAAGTCTTCAATCAGGGTATCAAGAGTTTCAAAAAAGCAGCAGAAGTTATTGTCCTCTATTTCTTTAGAAATAACATCACAACTTGGAAAGTGAATCAGAATGTTACTTTGCAGATTACTTTTGAAGAGACATAATTTTTTGTGGAAGCCATCTATGAAACCATACAGAGAAGCAATTGTTTGATTCCTACCCTGTAAACTTAAATTGAGCTTATTCAGATGCTGAGTAATATCCGTGAGGAATGCTTGACCTTTCAGAAAGTTGACGTCTTGCAATAAACCTTTAAACCCATCAGTGTCTTCACTCAGTTCCTCTAAAAAGTTTAGAATCTCATTACGCAGACTGAAGACTGCTGCAGACATTTCCCAGCACTAAGCCAACGAACAGTAGAATGGAGTGAAACGTCAGAAAATTCTGTATCCAAATCTCTCAAGAAATCAACAAATAGACGATGTCTCAGCGCTTTATTACCGCCTCTAATGAAATTAATAATTTTCATTACATGCTGCATCACATCAGATAAACGTATACAGCGACCAGATAACAATTCTTGATGAATAATGCAATGAAACATTGGGCCGTCGACTCCAGCATCTCTCAAGTACGCTATCACCCCCCTTTTAGCTCCAGTCATTGATTTGGCACCATCTGTAACAATGTAAGAGCATTTCTGAAATCCACCATACTTGCTCACTAAAGAATTCAGCGCTTCATAAATATCAGATCCTTTCGTAGTGGTAAAAAGTGGGAGTAAGCCGAGAAACTCCTCACTGACATTAAACTGTGAGTCAATACTTCTAACAAAGACAAGCAACTGGCTGACATCCCTTATATCTGTGCTTTCATCAAGAGCGAGAGAAAAATAAACACACTGCTGAATTTGATTCATGACCTTCTCCTGAACGAAATTGCTAAGCTCTTCAACACGTCTAGCAACAGTTTGATGCGAGAGTGGAATTTTTTCAAACTCACGAGCTGCATTGTTAAAGCCCATGGCCTTTCCCATAGCTATTGCACATCGCTTAATGAGATCACCGTCAGAGAATGCCTTTTTGGATTTAGCCATCAAAAGTGATACATCATAAGAGGCAATGGTTGTAGAAGACGAAGGCTTCACTAATTGAAAAATCTTTTCTTGACGCACACGCAGCTTTGATTTGAGATCATTGAGTAGGGCTCGCCGCGCCTCACCAGTGTATTTATCATAGCCAGTGACATGAAGAGTGCTGTAGTGTCGTTGTACATTGTACTCTTTCATAACAGATATCATTTCATTACAAATTAAACATAAAACTCGACCACTTTGTTCTTTCACCAGGAATCTCAATTCCCAACTATCCTTGAATTGACGCTTTTCATCAGAGATTTTTCTTTTCTGAGCCATCGTAAAAAATGTGGCACTAAGACTGAAAAGAAAAAATAGAACAGAATGTAATGGAGGATTAAGTAAAACTGAAATTATAAGAAAAAATAATATTCCAATTCAAACTTAAATAAAGTTTAGGAAAAACAACTTTTTTCGAAATAACTCAATAGATGTCTAAATAATACTAATTTTTAAAAGTTTTCTAGAAGAGGCCGCGGGCCGCATGCGGCCCGCTGGCTAGACTTTGGACAACCCTGAATTGTAGGACTACAGTTCTTAAAATTTTCTGCTGATCTTTGAACAATGTCCGG
>JAHZIZ010000301.1 GCA_022601215.1 Bacteroidota bacterium | reverse complement strand
GGTGTATAGGTGTATAGGTGTATAGGTGTATAGAAGAGATTATTCCTAATCCTAAACATAACATAAATTCTTATTCTCTCTATTAACTGAGAACCTTATCTATGAATCGATTAGGCTATATTTTTTTCTCCCAGTAAATAACTTATTGATCGGAAAAACCTAATCTTGAAAGGTGAATGTAATAAGGTTTCTGCAACAAAAAAACAGGCTAATTAATGAGTAGATTATAAAGAAATACAGGGCAAAGATATTTTAACTTTATCTTCTTGGATCGATAGTTGCGTTTTGTACTGGATATATTAAGCGAACATGAAAAGCTGCATAAAAGAAATATCACATATGGTAGGCTGCTCAAATTCCGTATGCTGTTATTTAGAAAGCGCGGGAATTATTGGATTGTAACCCCTTGCAAACGATTTTTTGACTGTTTAAGTATTTGCAAGTTTGTCCATATACACTCACACGCACTATGAAGGGGTAGGGGGGGATGCAGGAAAAATAATCTTCAAATCTTATACTTTAATGGTTGCCTACTGTAGTAGGCAGCGATATGATGTTTTAAAGAACAGATAAACTATGGTCAGAGAAATACTACCTAAAATAATTATTATCAACGCTGATGAAAATGGTAATGAACCGTATACGGAATGGTTAGAGAGTCTAAAGACCAGAGAACGTTAAGATTACGGATTAGAAGACTTGAAACAGGTCTTTATGGTGATTGTGAGCCTGTTGGTGACGGTGTTTCAGAACTTCGTATGTTTTTTGGGTCGGGATACCGTGTTTATTTTGGGGAAGATGCCGGAAATATTGTGGTTTTGTTGTGTGGTGGCGATAAAGGTAGCCAAGACCGAGATATCAAGGTCGCTAAAGAATATTGGAAGGAGTACAAGGAAAATGGTTAAAAAACGTGCATATAGAACACTGGACAATGTTTCAGAAGAATATTACCGTAATCATCCTGATGAAATTGATGGTTATCTTGCAACCGCGTTTGAAGAGTATGCAAAGGATGCATGCACACCTGCTTTGCTTTCTTCTCTACGGATGATTGCCCGCGTAAAAGGTGTTTCTGCACTGGCGCAAGAAACAGGTATTACGCGCAATGGTATTCAAAAAGCTTTATCTGAGCAGGGGAACCCTAAATTTGAGAGTATTAACGCAATTATGAATGCTATGGGATATCGCTTAACGCCTGAAAAATTTGATAGGGTCGATGTGCCATGAGCAAGAATAGAAAAAAGTGTATAGAAAAATTCATTTCTAAAAAGAAGGACGAAATTGAAGCTGTTAATGAGAATTTCTTTGGTGATGTTGTAAGCGTTGCACAAGCCAGTGGGCAACTTAAAGAAGCTTTGGAAAAAGTCGATGCGTGTCTTGATAAACGTAAATTTGAAGAAGCCTCCCAACTTGGTTATCGGGATATCGCCTCAGAATTCATTTTTCTGCAACGTTGTTTAGGTGCTCTTAACGATACAGTGACACAAAAACAAAAAGTAATTCAGGATATTTGTATTGAACTGTGTAATGAGTTGGATAATGTTAGTTATGAAGAGGTTGCACCTTTTGTTGAGGCACAGATTGAAACCCTTGAACCTATCGACAACCCAATGAAGATTGAAATTTTGATAGGTAAAAAAACCGCTCAAAAACTTCAATCTCTTCAAAACATCCGGCATACGCCTATAGAGCATCTGGTAGAGCTCATTCTTGCCTCAGCTATGAAAGACGATGAAAAAAACTGGAGAAAATTGGAAAAAAGTAAAGCGCTTATACCAAATATCAAAAGTGAAAAGAAAAAACGCTATACAGGTGATGAAGTGTTTGATCACTTGAAGGCGCTAGGAAAACAGGAAAAAGAGCGGTCAAAAAACCTGTACTAAATGGATTTGATATTACCGAATGGGTAATTCGGTAATATGTATATGTGCCATTTATCACGTAGAATCTTACAACCTAATTTCTAAAAACTGATTCTGCTACCTAGAATTTTTCAATTTTACCTGTTTTCCCCCACTTACCATTTGCAAGTCTGCAAATAAATAAGTAGTCTCCTTCAGCGAGATTATCACTTGCATTGATAATGACAGAATTTTGAAAATTTCCATATCTACTACTAGGTCTTGAACCGTTACCCCACAACAAAGTACCGTGAGGGTTCAAAAAACTTTTGGCGTCCGAACCTATATCTCCAGTACTGTCACAGACATTATTGAAAAAAACTTTCACAACATCCATATTATCAATCTGATAAGGAGCGCGGGTATTACCTACAAACTGATTGTCCGCTATTACATAGTTTTGTGAAATTTCAGAGCTATCGAATCCAGTAGTCAGTATTTTTAAACCAACTCCTTGTTTTTCGGTTTGGCTTTGGGCTAAGTCATCGTCATTTCCTATCATATTGCCAACGATATTCAGAAACTTAACCTCGGTGATGTGTATGCCATAGTCATGGTTGTTAAACAGTGTATTGTTTGCGATATTTACGTAATAGACTCTTGCCCTGTCAACAGGGTCAGCGTCGTCGGCGATAATATAAATACCCCTATTACGATTAGCAAAAATATGGTTACCGACAATATTAATCGATTTATAAGAACTCTTTATCCAAATAGCACCTGAGTCATTTGAACGACCAGGAGGGGGGCGAGTACCATGTATTATATTATTAGAAATAGTCAGAGCATAGTTGTACGGAAATGTATCATGACCCCCTAATCCATCTACTGCATAGGCTGAAATAGCTGATAGACCTGCTCCAGTTATCTCATTATTTGAAATAATAATTTTAGCACTTTTTCCTGCAAGATTTGGGTTACTATCTTCTATGTTACCTTTTATATCAATGCCAATCTTCCATGGAGAAATAATCTTATTGTTTACAATAGTTAATGATTCTCCACT
>JAHZIZ010000300.1 GCA_022601215.1 Bacteroidota bacterium | reverse complement strand
TTCTAGTTTAGCAACTGGTGTGTACATGGTACAAATCACTAGTGAAAATGCAAGCACAGTGAAGCGACTTGTAAAAGAGTAGTAATTCACCTAAGCATAAATTAAAAGAAACCCGCTCCATAAGGAGCGGGTTTTTTATTTTAATACTTCTATTTTTTTTTGGTCGTTTTTTGTTTCGACCTCTTGTTTCTTTTTCTGGGTCGGAGTCTTCCTGAAGTACCCATAAGTATTTTTCCTCGTTTGGTTTTTTTATCACCTTTTCCCATAAAATATTGATTTACAATGAGTAGGAAAGATATGAAATTAAATAATTAAGATGTTGTTATTTATTTTCGAATCGAAGAAATAAAGTTTGAGATCCCTTGGATCCCTTTTTCTGTCAACATTTTAATAAAAGCACTTCCTATGATGGCTCCCTTTGTTTTCAGGGTGGCGAATTCAAAGGTAGATGCATTACTAATCCCGAAACCAACAACCTGTGGGTGATGGAGTTTCATAGCTGCAATTCGATTAAAATAGGCTTCCTGAGCATTCCCAAAATCAGATTGTGCTCCAGTGGTACTAGCGCTACTTACCATATAAATAAAAGTGCTACTCGCAGCGTCGATTTCCCTAATACGTTCATCACTAGTTTGCGGGGTGATTAAAAAGATAGTGCTCAATCCGTACTTTTCGAAAGTGGCTCGGTAGTGTTCTTGATATTCGGCTAGAGGAAGATCTGGAAGTATCAATCCGTCGATACCAATATCTTGACATTTTTTACAAAACGCTTCCACTCCAAATTGTAATACTGGATTAAAATAGCCCATTATAATTAATGGGATGCTCACGGTTTCCCGAATTCCTTCCAGTTGTTCAAATAGTTTAGTCGTTGTCATACCATTATGTAAGGCGGCTGTAGAGCTTGCCTGAATGGTCGGGCCATCGGCCAAAGGATCACTAAAGGGTAAACCAATTTCGATCATATCCACTCCAGTATTCTCAAGTGTTTTAATAATGGTCTCTGTATCGTCTAAGTTCGGATAACCGGCAGTGAAATAGATGGATAAGAGTTTTTTATCTTCTTGTAATTTTTGTACAATTCTATTCATAATATGATTGCTGCGTTAGGGATTGAAGCGAGCTACCATGTAGCGCGAAAAACCCGACCTCTTGTCTATTTTGGCAAGAGGGAACGCCCTATTTATAAGTTGAAATAATCTATATATGTATTTAAATCTTTATCGCCACGACCGCTCAAATTAACTACAACAATATCATTGGGTTTAAATGGGCGTTGCTCAAAAATTGCCAGAGCGTGACTGGTTTCTATCGCTGGAATAATACCTTCTTGTTTACTGAGTTCAATCCCAGCTTCCATGGCATCTTTATCTGTGATAGCGATGAACTCTCCACGTCCACTTGCAAATAAATGGGCATGCATCGGGCCTACACCGGGATAATCTAATCCCGCCGAAATGGAATAGGGTTCTGTGATTTGTCCATCTAAGGTTTGCATTAGTAAGGTTTTACTCCCGTGAATAATCCCGATTTTTCCTAAAGCCGAGGTCGCCGCACTCTCTCCTGTATCAATTCCTTTACCAGCAGCTTCTACGGCAATTATACCTACTTCTGGGTTATTCAAGTAATGATAGTATGCTCCCGCTGCATTACTGCCACCGCCAACACAGGCCACCACATAGTCGGGATGTTCACGCCCTTCTTTTTCATTAAGCTGCGTTTTAATCTCTTCAGAAATCACACTTTGAAACTTTGCCACCATGTCTGGATAAGGATGAGGGCCAACAACGCTACCAATAATGTAGTGCGTGTCAACGAGATTATTAATCCAATCTCGAATTGCTTCATTAGTAGCGTCCTTTAAAGTTCTGCTTCCACTCTTGGCAGGTACTACAGTAGCTCCCAGCATTTTCATACGTGCGACATTTGGTGCCTGACGCTGGATGTCTATTTCACCCATATAGACGATACATTTTAATCCCATCAGGGCACAAACTGTTGCGGTAGCAACACCATGTTGTCCAGCACCGGTTTCTGCAATGATACGATGCTTTCCTAAACGCTTGGCCATTAAAATTTGACCAATGGTATTATTTACCTTGTGCGCTCCAGTATGACACAGATCTTCTCGTTTTAGATAAATCTTAGTGTTATATTTTTCCGAAAATCGCTTCGCATAATACAATGGGGTAGGGCGTCCTACATATTCTTTCAGCAACTGTTGGAACGCTTCCTGAAAATCTGGCTCTGCCATTATTTTTAGGTAATTTTGACGTAGCTCTTCCACATTAGGGTATAGCATTTCCGGGATATAAGCTCCTCCAAATTCTCCGTAGTATCCTTTTTCGTTTACGTTGTAATTCATCATTTATTCTTTTATCGTGACCCTCATTATATTCGGGTCGGGCTTTTCGCTATATCTCCCAATGCAATGGGGAGGATGTCGCTTCAATCCCTCACGTTTTATTCATTTCTTTTTTTAATTGCTGAAGTAATTCAAGATCCTTTTGCCCTGGCGCTTCTTCGAACTTGCTATTTATATCAATCGCATAAATAGGTAAATTTGATAGAAGTAATTTTTTTATTGCTGGAATTTCGCCCAGTCCTATGCCACCACTGAGTACAAAGGGTTTATTGCTCGGATAGTCTTTTAAAACCTCCCAATTAAAGGTGTATCCGTTTCCTCCTTTTTCTTTTCCTTTTGTGTCAAATAAAAATTTGTCCGTATAAGATTCATATGGAGTGAGTTCATTAAAGTTGAAACGATCTTTAATTGAAAATACTTTCCAAATTTCCACATGAATTTCTGCCATAAGGTTTGCGCAAAACAGCGGAGTTTCTTCCCCATGCAATTGCACTACGTCTAAAGAATACAAATTAATTTTGTTCATTATAAAGTCTAAAGACGCATTAACAAACACGCCAACTTTCTTTATTTCTGATGGCAATACAGGAAGGACTCCTTCAAAATTTCTTGGGCTTTTTTCATAAAAGATAAAACCTAAATAATCAGAACCTACAGTAGCTACCTCCGCAGTATTGTGTTTCATGCCACATATTTTAAGTTTTAGGTTCTTCATAGTTATGATTATTGCATTGCCTTAATGAATTGGGCTGCGCTTTGTCCTGGGTGATTGGTTTTCATAAATCGCTCTCCAATGAGGAAACCTTGAAATCCATATGGCTGTAATTCTTTCACAGCCTCAACCTCGCTAATTCCACTTTCTGATACTTTTACAAAGGTGTCTGGTATCAATGCGGAAAGGGCTTTGCTGGCTGCTAAGGAAACTTCGAAAGTTTTTAGGTTACGGTTGTTTACACCCAATAGATCTACTGTTGGATGCAAGGATTTTTTGAGTTCTTCCTCATTATGTACTTCGAGAAGTACTTCCATTCCTAGCGCTTTGGCCAAAGCAGAGTAATCGTTAAGCTGATGCTCTTCCAAACAAGCTGCGATCAATAAAATGGCATCCGCGCCAAAGGCTTTTGCCTCATAGATTTGATAAGGATCAATAATGAATTCTTTTCTCAATAACGGTAGTGATACTGTCTGCCTAGCCACTACTAAATCGTCGATGGATCCACCAAAGAACTTAGTGTCTGTTAATACTGAAATGGCAGAAACACCAGCATTTTCATAACCTGATACAATTTCAGGCACTTCTGCTGTATCGTTGATAATGGCCTTGCTTGGAGATCGTCTTTTGTGCTCAGCAATAATACCCGAACCAGTTTTAATAGACGCCGCCATGGAGATGCAGGTTCGGTTAAACCATTTCGATTGCGTTAAAACCGATTGCGGAAACGCTTCCTTTTTTGCAGCAACTTCTAACTTTTTATATTGTGTTATGGTATCTAGTATTGTCATTTTATTGGCTTAATGCTTGTAATTTTTGAAGTGCCTTTAAGGCATTTCCTCCTCGTAAACTTTCGGTAGCTTTTTCAAAACCTTGTTGGATGGTACATCCAGTGACAGTTGCTATTGCTAATCCAGCATTAGCACAAACCACATTGTTTTGCGGCGAAGTTCCATGGCCACTCAAGATTTCAGTAAATATCTTCGCTGAAGCTTCCACTGTTTCGCCACCGTAAATATCACTTTGTTGGATTTTCGGAACTCCAAAGCTAGCTGGGGTTAAAATACCTTCCGAATCTTTCGCGATCATTTTCACTGGCCCAGTTAAGCTAATTTCGTCATAACCATCCATGGCGTGTAGCACCGCAAAATTCTTACTTCCCTTTTGATAAAGGTAGCCATAGATTCGAGCCAATTCGAGATTGAAAACACCTACTAATTGATTTTTTGGAAACGCAGGATTGACCATGGGGCCTAGCATATTGAAAAAGGTTTTCACTCCTAGTTCTCGACGTATAGGGGCTACATTCTTCATAGCAGGATGAAATAAGGGGGCGTGCAATACACAGATGCCGGCTTCATCTAAGCATCGTTTCAAATGATCCGAATCATTGGTAAATTTTATACCTAATTGCTCCATTACATTACTACTTCCACTAATGGATGACACTCCATAATTCCCATGTTTAGTAACCTGAATGCCAGCACCTGCAGTTACAAAAGAGGCCAAGGTAGAGATGTTAAAAGTGTTTTTTCCGTCACCTCCGGTTCCACATAAGTCGATAGTGTTGTAGTCACTAACATCAACAGGGACACAAAGTTCAAGTAAGGCATCTCTAAAACCTTCTAACTCGTCTAGATCGATACTCCTCATCATATAGACCGTGATAAAGGCAGCAATCTGACTTGGGTTGTACTTCCCTTCAGAAATATGGACCAACACCTCTCTTGCTTCTTGCTTAGAAAGTTGCTCATGGTTAATAAGTCTATTCAGAATTCGCTTCATAAGCTTAATTATTTACCCAGTTTTTAATCATTTCTTTACCCTTTGGCGTTAAAACGCTTTCGGGATGAAATTGCACTCCTTTAATGTCGTATTCTCTATGGCGTAGCGACATGATTTGTCCATTTTTATCCACAGAGGTGATTTCAAGTACCTCGGGGAAGTTGTCTTTTGAAACGACCCAAGAATGATAGCGGCCAATTTCTATTTCATTACCTAAATCGTAGAACATAGATTCGTCTTCTACCAAAATTTCTGCCTTGGTAGCTACTCCGTGAAAAACCTCACTTAAATTGTGTAAACTTCCTCCAAACACCTCACCGATGGCTTGTTGTCCAAGACATACTCCCAGAATGGGTTTCTTTCCAGCATAGGTTGAAATGACTTCTTTGAGTTGCCCAGCCTCGTCTGGAATTCCAGGTCCTGGTGAAAGCAAAATTTTATCAAAGGTATCCAACTCATCAAGATGAAACTGGTCATTTCGTTTAACGGTAACTTCACAATTCAAAGCCTCCAAATAGTGCACCAAATTGTACACAAAGCTGTCATAATTATCTATCACTACTATTTTCATATCGTTTCTGCCAATTCCAGTGCCTTATTTAGGGCACCTAATTTATTATATACTTCTTGTAGTTCTTTTTCAGGGTTGCTTTCACTTACAATTCCCGCTCCAGCTTGAAAATGCAGAGTGTGATTCTTACTTACAAAAGAACGAATGATGATCGCATGATTAAAATTTCCTGTAAAATCCATAAACCCTATGGCTCCACCATAAAAATCTCTATTCACATTTTCGTACTGCTCAAGAAGCTGCATAGCTTTGTGTTTTGGAGCACCGCTTAAAGTTCCAGCTGGGAAGGTGTCCGCAACGACTTGAAGGGTGGACGTCTCTTTGTTTTTAGTGGCAGTAACCTTGCTTACTAAGTGAATCACATGTGAAAAGAATTGAACTTCTCTATAAGTTTCGACATGAACATTGCTGCCGTGTCTACTTAGGTCATTTCTTGCTAAATCTACGAGCATTACATGCTCACTATTTTCCTTTTCATCAGTTGCGAGTTGTTTTGCCAACAAAGCATCTTGCTCATCATTACCTGTTCGTTTAAAGGTTCCAGCAATAGGATGAATCTCTGCTTGATCTCCTTTTACAACAAGCTGGGCTTCGGGAGAACTTCCAAAAATCTTATAACTCCCGTAGTCAAAATAGAAAAGATAAGGTGATGGGTTTACACTTCTCAAGGCGCGATACACATTAAATTCATCTCCAGTAAACCCTTGAGAAAATCGCTTGCTTGGAACAATTTGAAATACGTCTCCACGAGCGCAGTGTTCTTTGCAAGTATTCACTAAGGCTTTAAAGTCGTCATCGTCAATATTGGTTTTAGATGCTCCGTTTTTTGCAAAGGAATATTCGGCAAAGTTTTTAGATGACAGTAATAATTCGATCTCGGCTATGTTATTTTCAGTCTTAAAATTATGAGAGAATATATAGGCTTCATTATTAAAATGATTGATGGCAATCACATTTTGATATACGGCGTAGTAAGCATCAGGGATGACGAGATCGCCTTCTTTTTTTGAAATATCAATATCTTCAAAATAGCGCACCATGTCGTAGCTCATATATCCAAACAGACCATTGTGTATAAACTTAAATGAATCTGAGTCTTTTTCGGTAAAAGAAGAAGCAAAAGCTTCTAGTAGCTTTGGAATATCCGTGTTAGCGGTAATAGTAATTTGTTCGCTTCGACCATCCGGAAAATTTTGAGTAAGCATCTCTTGCTCAATTTTTATGGAGGCAATGGGGTTGCAGCACACATAGCTGAACGTATTGTCATTGGCTCTGTAATCGCTACTTTCCAGTAGGAGACTGTTTGGAAATTTGTCTCGCACTCTTAAATACACAGACACTGGAGTTAACGTGTCTGCGAGGAGCTTTTTAGAATGTGTTGTAAGCGTATATTTCATCTGTTTGTAAATAAAAAAAGGCTTATCGTGATGATAAGCCTTAGTATATTGTTTACATACGGGTTTAGGTCACGACTGTTTGCGTTCGATAGACCACCACCATGTATGTACTGTATTTCGTTTCATTTATGGTTCAAATATAGAAATGAATTCTGAATTCTCAAATGAATTTTGAAATTAAAATTTCATCGTTATGTCTAATTCAAAATCGTCATAAATTGTTTTATCGCCTAAATTGTCGAAAAAACTTCCTGATCCATACTTCACTCCAAATTTTGTACGATCAATAGTAAGCGTTGTGGTTGCTGTAGTTCCGTTCATGTTTAGTTTGAAACTAATAGGTTGCGTCACTCCCTTAATGGTGATACTTCCTTCTATAGCATACACATTTCCGCTTTTGGATCCTCCGGCAACAACCAAAGTGGCGGTTGGGTGATTGGCGATACCAAAGAAATCGTCCGAGCTTAAGTGTCCTTCCAATTTCTCTTTTCCTTTACCCGCTTTTAAATCGGTTACTTGTAAAGAAGTCATATCAATGACAAATTCACCACCTGTTAAACGATCTCCATCCATTTCTAGGTATCCCGTTTTAAGATTTACAGTTCCTGAATGCTGTCCCGTTACTTTTTTGCCTACCCATGTGATGCTACTTTCTTTTACCGTCATCTTTTTTACGGTAGGAGGGGTGAAGGCTGCCAATGAGGTGGCTATAACAAGTACTAATAAGGTTTTAAGTGAGGTTTTCATGGTTTTAATTTTTAAGTTATTCATTGTTTGTTTCTTAGTTTATCTAATAAAATATTTAATGTTTCTAATTCTGCGGTTGTTAAGTGCTGTAAAATATCCTTGTTTGCCTGTTCTGTTATGGGGTCTAACTCCGTTAAAAACTCCAGTCCTAGTTCCGTGATAAGGATTTCTACTTTTCTTCTATTTTCGGCACAAATACTGCGTTTTACAAAACCTTTTTGAATCAATTTATCCACCAATCGAGTGGTATTACTACTTTTGTCGATCATCCTTTCCTGCAAGGTAGATAAGTTAGCTGGATTCCCTTTTTGTCCACGCAAAATGCGCAAAACATTATACTGCTGCATGGTAATTTCTCGTTCCTTAAACTTATCAATGTGGTTTTCAATAAAGCGGGATGTATACATAATGTTAATTACGGTCTTGGTCGTAATCTTCATTGTTGTGGTCGCTTTAATTTCAGTTTCAATTGACATAATTGTATAAACAATATTTGTAGGTACAAATGTAATATTGTTTTTTATATATTGGTCAGACTTTAACAGTATTTTATGTTGAAGGGAAAGTGTTAAATACTCTAAGTATTTGTTAAATGAATTCCTTCTGAAATGACTATTGTTTACTTTTAGAATATGAAATACCTGTTCGTTTTAAGCGTGTTGACTTTGCTGGTATCCGCATGCGCCGAAAAGAAGAATGAAAAGATCATTGCGGTAGATAAAATTCCTGTTATGGAAGCTCCAGACAATGCCTTTGCACTTCCTGTTCATAATTTTGACACTTTGGAGAAGGAGTATTTGTCTATAACCAATGATACGACTTACATCATTAATTTTTGGGCTACCTGGTGTAAACCTTGTGTAAAGGAGTTGCCTGCTTTTGAAAGAATTGGTGAAGCATACGTTGACAAACACGTAAAGGTGGTCTTAGTGAGCTTAGATTTTCCTGAAAACATAGAAACGCGAGTACTACCTTTCATCGAAAAAAATGGACTGAAATCTGAAGTTCTTTTGCTAGATGATCCGGATGCCAATGCTTGGATCCCTAAGGTGGATTCAGAATGGAGTGGAGCCATTCCTGCCACTATTATTCTAAATAAAAAAATGAAATCTTTTTATGAACGTTCCTTTTCATTTGAGGAGTTAGAAAAAGAATTAAAAACAATGCTTTAATTTAAAACACAAAACATTATGACACGTTCAATACTTAAAAAATGGTTCGTTCTTGAATTTGCAGTGGTCCTAGTTGCGGCTATTGGGCTTTTAGCATTTTCAGGAGAGACAACGGCCTCAGAAATTGAGGGATACGGAATAGGAGATGTTGCGACCGACTTTTCTCTGAAAAATATCGACGGGAAGATGGTTTCTTTAGCCGATTATTCAGAAGCCAAAGGTTTCGTTATTATTTTTACTTGCAATACCTGTCCGTATGCCGTGGCCAGTGAAGATCGAATTAATGCCTTGGATGCAGAGTTTAAAAGTCAGGGCTATCCAATAATAGCGATCAATCCTAATGACCCTTCGGTACAACCTGATGATACCTTCGAATTAATGCAGCGTAAAGCCAAAGAAAAGAACTTTAGTTTTCCTTATTTATATGATGAATCTAAAAGTATATACGCCTTATATGGAGCAAGGAAAACCCCTCATGTGTATTTGCTTCAGAAAGAAAAGAAAGGCAATGTGGTAAAGTATATAGGAGCCATTGATGACAACGTAAGAAATGGGAATGCAGTCAAACAACGTTTCCTTGCCAATGCCATTAATCAACTCCTACAAGGAAAAGAGATTTCAGTAAAAGAAACAAAAGCGATAGGTTGCTCCATTAAAGT
>JAHZIZ010000299.1 GCA_022601215.1 Bacteroidota bacterium | reverse complement strand
GAATTCTAAGAAATAATTGTGCAAGCCCCGAAGGACGAAGAAGTAGTATTGTGCTTAGCATTTTAAAAGACGAATGGCATTCACATATTAAAGAACAATTGGCCCAAAGAATATAATAAAAATGCTCAAAGAAATACTTAAAAACCACAACCTTATCCTTGCTTCAGGATCACCCAGAAGACAAGATTTTTTCAAGAAACTTGATCTAGAGTATACCATCGATGTCCGAGAAGTAGAAGAGGTATTTTCAGAAAATCTACAACGGACAGCAATTACTGATTATTTAGCACAACTTAAAGCTTCGGTATTTAAAGATTTACAAGCTCAGGATATATTAGTTACCAGCGATACTATTGTTTGGTTTGAAGACAAAGCAATTGGAAAACCAAAAGACCCTGAGGATGCTAAACAAATGTTGCGCACGTTGAGTGGTCAAATGCACGAAGTGTTTACCTCCGTCTGCTTTACCAGTCGTGGGTATCAAAAAACGGTACATGATACGACCAAAGTCTGGTTTAAAGAATTAACGGATGCAGAAATAGCTTATTATGTCGAACAGTATAGCCCTTTTGATAAAGCCGGAAGTTATGGTATTCAAGATTGGTTAGGCTATATTGCTATTGACAAAATTGAGGGGTGTTTCTTTAATGTGATGGGATTGCCTACCCGACTTGTTTACAAAACGTTAATGGAGATTGCCAAGGGTTAATTTTATAGTAATTTTACTAAAAATAGCTTAGCCATGAAAACCTTCCTTGCTCTCATTCTCCCGTTTATATTTATTCTTATTTCGTCTTGTGAAGATCCTAAAGAAAAAACGCTTGCACTTCATTCAGAAATGACGGTTGAACCCATAGCTGGTAAATCGAGAACCCTTTCTGAGGAATTTAAGAAATACTGGTATGCTGGCACCGCTGAAATCACAAGTTATCGTCTCACTCAAGAGCGCTATGGAGAGTTGAGAGAAGGGACCAGCGTGAATATATTTGTCACAGAAGACTTCCTTCCTGGAGTTCAGGTAAAAGCAGACCGTTCTTCAGAAAAAAACATTCCCGTTCTCAAGCTCAACCAAACCAAAAAATACCTTACTGGCATCTATCCTTATTCGGTCATGACTAGTACTTTTAGCCCTGTAAAAACAAGAGATCACGCGATAAAAATTTCCCATTCCATGCAAGAATGGTGTGGACATGTTTATGTTCAGCTTAACAACAAAAAACAATTTGACATTGAGTCGCATTCCTATTTTGAAGGTGAAGCCGATTTCAAGACAAGTTTGACTAAAACATGGACTGAAAATGAGCTGTGGAACCTGATACGCATTAACCCCGATGAATTACCAACCGGTGATATCACAGTACTGCCTAGTTTCGAATTTTCAAGGATGAGTCATAAGGGGATAAACACCTATTTGGCAACAGGAAACGTAGTGAAAGGAAATTCCGTATCTACCTATACCCTTTCCTATCCCAATGCAAATAGAGAGCTCGTAATTCATTTTAATAATGAGTTTCCATTTGCCATTGAAGGGTGGGAAGAAAAACATCCGAATGGTTTAACCTCTACAGCAAAAAAGATTAAACGCATACAAACTGCATATTGGGGACAGAATTCAAATAAGGACTTATTTTTAAGAGATTCACTGGGAATCTAAAAGAAAAACCGTACCATCGCATTTGTAGTGAGTCCCAAAGAGTTTTGTACAAACTCCTGAGCTTGCCCCGTTTCTCCCACTCTATAGTAATTACTTACCTCATTATTGGCGTTCATTACATTCCAAACAGAAGCACCCATCTGCAAACGCGAATTCCCTAGTTTAAATTGATATAAGACGGACACGTCTGCTCTTAGATACTCTTTTAATCGGACACTATTTGAGGGGCCGTAATTGATGGTTTCATCAACTACTTCATTTCCAAAAACAGGAGCTGTGGACGGATTTCCAGTTTTCCAATTAAGGCCTCCCGAAACTTTAAATTGTTTGTAGGTATAAGCCCCTCCGAACGACACCGTATGCGTAATGTCTAAATTGCTTGGAAACCCTTTTTCTGGCAGGGATTGAAATGTATAAGTATTATCCATAAAGCCGTAACTAAGCCATATTGATGTTTTATTGAGGCGTTTTCTAAATAAAACATCCACTCCTAATACCTCATAACTCCCATCCGTCTTAACAAACTCATACTGATTTAAAAAACCTTGACTCTGAGCAGTAATCCCTTTTACTTTCTTTAGGTATCCATCGGTATCGATGAGCCATCCATTATCTTCAAAACTAAGCCCTAAAGAAACTTGTTCACTCCTGATAACCGGAATAGTAGTGTCATTGGACAACTGCCATCTTCTCTTTTCTATCCCTAAAAAATCATTTTGAAAATTCACCACCTGCGAGGTTACCTGATGTTTCATTTCTCCAGCCGCATGTATCGCAACATCTGGAGTTAACTTATAACTTATAGCAATTCTTGGTTCAACAATGTGTTTACTGAATTTATCTAAAAAGTTATAACGTACGCCTGCACTTACAAAGGTTTTATCATCCGCACTATGTAAGTCCCATTGAGAAAAAAGACTATGAGTTCGGACTACTTCCGAAATTTTAGAACGAAATATGGGCACATCAACATCGTCTAAATTGGTCACCTTGGTTTCCGTGAACTGATATCCTAACTCACCCATAATTCGATTTCCATACTTGCTCTTTGTGATGAGACTCGCTCCCGTTTCCGAAACCGAATTGTCTTGAAGAAATCGTTGAGAGGCAAGTAAATTGGCATTAATAGCTTTTAATTTATAATCTGTGTTGTAGACCTGAAGCGTTGTGCTCACATTCTTACTCCATGCGCGCTCGTACAAAATTCCTCCTGCAATACTGGTTTGGGAAATGCTACTCTCTTTTGAAGCCGGGACTTCATTAAGTTCTGCATTTTCATTAAATACCAACGAATTGTCAACCAAAATAAAATTGATTCGCAATTTGTCACGCTCGCTTAGATGAGATAACCAACGTAGAGAAGTGTCATAAAAATCGAATTGTCTATCCGTATTCACCACATCCTCTTCGTTGGTGGCTACTTCGGTATCTTGAGAAATTCTGTCAAAATAGGTAGTGTAAGTTGGTGTCTTAATCCAATCGTTGATGGACTTACGAACGGCTATTTGCAGGGAAGACCGCCGTCCTATTCGAGTGTCTAAAAAACCATTTACATCTGTCAAATTAGCACCTAGACTCCCATTCGTGTCTTTGGTTAACTTGTCATTTGTTCGCATGGCTATGGTTCCAGAAACTCCATTAGAATACGAAGCTCTAGACCCGTTTTTAACAAGAGAAATCTTTTGAGTTATTTGCGGATTAAATGCTGAAATGAGACCAAAAAAGTGACCAGATTGATACATTTTAATATCGTCCCATAAGATGAGATTCTGATCGTGAGTTCCTCCTCGAATATTAATGTTAGAAACCGTTTCGTTACTGCTCTGAATCCCTGGGAAAGCCTGCACTGTCTGTAATACATCTGTCTCAATAAGACCCGGAAGGGTATTAAATTTAGAGAAGTCAATGGCAAACGATCTATCTTGCATTTGATCAATACCGCTAACGAGATAGCTAGATAAAATAACAGGAGACAATGTTTCGGCGACCAACTGCATATTAAAATCGTCGCAGTTCTTCTTTGAAATTGTAATGACCTCGACAACTAAGGTCTCATAGCCTAGAAATTTAAAGCTCAGTTTTTCTTTTTCCGACTTTACTTTTATCTGAAAATAGCCCGCTGCATCGGTTATGGCAGATCCACTATCACTACTTACAAACCCTCCAGCTAAAGGCGCTAAAGACACTGCATTCTTTAAAAACCCACAAAGAATTATTTCCTTTGGGCCTTGAATAACAATAAAATCATTGGGCAAGAACTTAAAAGTGAATCCTGTTTCTGAAGCGATATAATTAAGTGCCTCCTCCAAAGATAAATCGGTATGTGGGGCTAAGAGCGTAACATCTTCAATATTGGTCTCCAAATAATTGAAGGTCTTTCCAAAACGAATTTGTAGGGTCGATATCACTTCAGAAAGCGACACCTTGGTTTCTTCCTGAGCATACAGACTCGGCTGCCATAAGCAGCAAAGCATTAAAAACATATAAATTTTTCTACTCACTATTACTTAAGGTCACTTGACTTGATGATTCAATGATGTAGTTCAAATTCAAGGGCTGGGTAATAGATAAAAGGGCATTTTCTAAACTGTCATGTACAAAACCTCCTGTAAAAAGTAAGGTAGATTTTTCTTCAGGGTAGCTAAGTTCGATAGCGTATTGACGCTCCAACTCGGCTATTACTTCATGAAAAGGTACTCCTCTAAAGTCGCTCACGTTTTTCGTCCATTGCGGAAGTGTATAGGTCGTTGTATGCAATTTCATCTTGCCATTTACCCATTGTAAACTAGCCCCAGCCGTTAGTTGTTGGGTCGTCTTACCAACGGTCACTTTTACGATACCTTCATAACAAATTACTTCAAAATAATCAGAGCGCTCTTTAACATTGAATTGAGTCCCTACTACAGTAACAATTCCTTGACGAGTCAATACGTCGAATGTTTCCCCTTTGGCTACTTTGAAAAAAGCTTCTCCCTCCAGATTCACTTCACGATTCGTATTCCAAGAGGACTCGTCAAAGGAAAGTGTCGACATTGCATTCAAAGTTACATGAGAAGTATCTGGAAGTTCTATAGTTGTTTTTTCTGAAACCAATGTTTGTATATTGGTTTCAGAATTGGGAAATAAAAGAGAAAATAATCCAACACCAACAACCAAAATAGCCGCAATAGCGATAAAAGGTCTTAGCCATGTTTTCTTCGAAGGACTGGTTTTAATAGGCAATCGACCTTTCAATTCATTGAAGCTTGGAGTTTCAGAAAAACGAGAGGCCTTAAAACGCTTGGCTTCCTCCAAAATTCGCATGTCTAGTTTACTTTCGTCCATCAATTCAAACTCCTTCCGTTCCAAATCGGAAAGATCATCATTCAACCATTTCTTTACTAAGTAGTCTTTCTCCATAATT
>JAHZIZ010000298.1 GCA_022601215.1 Bacteroidota bacterium | reverse complement strand
CGGGTCTGTTATTTGGTAATATTAGCGGAGTGCCCCCTGTCGAGGTTGTCGTTATCGGAGCTGGAACTGTTGGACAATATGCCGTAAGGGCGGCACTTGGCCTTGGAGCAACCGTAAAAGTATTTGACAATTCCATTACGAAATTAAGACGAATCCAGTCTAAGGTGGGACAAACATTATATACTTCCACTATACAGCCAAAAAATTTGCTCAAAGCCCTAAGACGTTGTGACGTGGCTATTGGTGCAGTAAGAGGAACTCACCGATCTCCAGTAATTGTGACCGAAGCAATGGTAGAACGCATGAAAAAAGGTGCTGTAATTATTGATGTGAGTGTAGACATGGGCGGATGCTTCGAAACAACGGAAATGACCTCTCATGACAAACCCACTGTAAACAAACACGGAGTTATACACTACGGAGTGCCAAATATTCCTGCTCGCTATCCGAAATCGGCATCCGTATCTTTAAGTAACATCTTCACCCCGTACCTGTTAGAGATTGCAGAATGTGGTGGACTGGAAGAAGCCATTAGAAGAGATCCTGGTTTAAAAAATGGTTTGTATTTTTACCACGGGATATTGACTAGTAAAGCAGTAGCAGATTGGTTCGATATGCCCTACAACGATCCTAATCTATTGATCTTTTAAATCTCTAAACATGCCCTTATTTAAACGTATCCTTTTCTATTTTAGTGGGGTTCTCATTGGTGTTGTTCTTCTTTTTTTCTTCTTAGGAGGCAGCGGAGCCTCTTGTGAATACGACTACGGCCCAAACTCTAGGACTTTAAAAAACATTCGCAATAAAGAACTTGTGTATTCAGAAAAAGCCCTGAAGCAACTAAATAACCAAGGATTAGATACGGCTGCCGTATCTCTATTACTACAGCACGGAGATGTTCTGTTTTCAGAAAGTAACACCCAATTAGATTCCTGTAAAATCTATGTTATTACCCATGAAATTTCGGAGAAAAATCTAAAGATTCAAATAGAAAACTGCGAGAAAACAGCTTCAGTATTAGAAATAACTAACCATTAGATTTATTAATCTTTCTAATATAATAGGAAGGATATATTCCGTTTTGCTTATAAAATGCGCGTGAAAAGGATTCGGCATTCGTATAACCACACTCCATCGCTATAGCTTTTATCGTATACTTTCTGAATTTTTCATTTGACATCATCTCACTCAAGGCATAGTCTATTCTCAAATCATGGAGATATTGAGAAAAGTTTTTTTCCATTTTAAGATTAATAACCCTAGAGAGGTATTTCGAATTGGTTTCAAAAGTTTTAGCTAAACTTGTTAAGGAAATATCGCGGTCCGTATATTCATGCTGTTTTTCGAAGCGTTTTAGTTTTTCAAGGATATCGCTAACCACCTCTGGAGATATTTCATTCTCTGTCTTAGGTATCATTCCTTTGTCCTTGTCTTGATCACTATATTTTCGCTGTAAAGCCTCAAATCTAGATTTATAAATACGTTGCCTTAACACATAATACACTAGGATTATAAACGAAACCAAAAGCAGTAATAATATCCATTTTGTGAATTTTACAGATTTAAGATTTTTGTCTTGCAATGTGTTAATGAGTCGTTGTTTTTCATCTAATAATTTCGGATTTTCAAATTTTTTGATCAATGCAGGTTCCAAATATTTGTACTTCTTCTGAAACATACTATCCAAATGGATTAGCTTATTCAAATAAATAATACTCTCTTCTGTATTTCCTTGAGAAGAATAATATTCTAACAACTTTTCAAACAGAATTCGCTCATACGGTTCTACCCTACCCATTTTATGCGTATCAAAAATAGAATCGGAAATCCTCAACTGTTTAATACCTTGTTCCTCTTGACCTAATTCCAAAAGAGATAATCCTTTAAACATATATACCTCACGTAATGCTTTTGGATTGTCTTTACTACTCGGGTTTCGAAGTATAAAATCTCCCATGAGGAGCGCTTGATTATAATTGGCTTTAAAATAACTGATGTGCATTTTAATTTTATGAGATTCACCCATAAGTCGGTTGCTATTCATTGAATGAAAGGCAGTGATTTTTTCTAAAGAATTATCTATAAAGTAATAGGCAGAATCTAACTGCTGCAGTCCCAAATGACATTTTGCAAAATTTTGAAGAGATACAATTTTATCTATAGTGTGGATACTATCTATATCTACAGGATTATTTCCAACAGCCTCTTTTTGAAGATGCCGTCTATATTTATTACTAAAAACAGTATTATGCCTAGTACGCTGTAGTTCTAGAGCCTCTTCTTTATTACCCCAAAGCGATTTATAGGTGATAAGGTTGTCTAAAACAAATACCTGATGATATAGGTTTTGTTTTTCTACCGCCATATTATAAGCTTCTATATAATATCTAGTAGTCGCTTCTATACTATCCATTTTATTATAAGAAAATGCCTTAAGCATATAACCAACCGTAGGAAAATTAACATGATCTAAATGCCTAGTATAATAAATTAAACTATCTGCAAATTGAATATTCTTTCGTGGATTGAAGACTAAGGCCAATCTTCCATAGGCTCTTGCAATTTTTATGGTGTCTTTGTCGTCTCGTGCCTTACTCATATAAGCTCGAGCTACTCGCTCAGCATAGGACGAGTCAGTTTTAACACGTTCAAAAAGTAAAAGTAACTCCTCGTAGTTCAAGTCATCCAATTCCGTAGAGACATCTTGCGCTATTGATAAAAGGCATGTAAAAAGTGCCAAGAACATACTTAAAGCTCCTTTCATAAGGGTGTGTTGGTTAGTTGTCTATTAGTTTTTTATAGGTGAAGAAGTAAGGCCAAGTGGGTTTTATAGCGTACTTCTATCTAGAATTAAAAACATTTTAAGCTACAGCAATTTAATAAGAAAACTATTACTAATGTTGTCTCAATTCAAGAATCCATGGTTATTTTCAATAAAAACAAATAGGAATGAACACTTTAACAATAAAACACTGCTTTTGTTAAGAGTAAAAGGTGTCCAAAAGCGCAAATTTCATTGTGTCTCGTTTTATAAAGAAAGCAAAAGGTCAATACCATTCATTTCAAATTTACCGTACCTTTATGTTACAAAAATCAAGATATGATTAAAAGAATAACAATCCTTTTGCTTTTTATTTCAATCTTTAATAGTTACGCCCAGGAACAAATTACGCTTGCGTGGGACACTTCATTTTCCATGGAAACACGAAATTCAAATCTAGAATTTCGCTATCTAGATAACTATTTCAAGGCACATCCGTCCATTGATGTCCGAATGGTCACTTTCAATAATATAAAGCATACGCAATATGATTTTAATATATCTAATGGAAATTGGAGCGCTATCAAAGAAATACTTAACGCTGTAGTTTATGATGGGGCGACTTCTTACAATACGATCGCCAAATTTCTTGAAGAAAATAACTCAATGATATTTACCGATGGAAATATTACAACTAAAAGTCTTCCAATTACTTCTAATTACGATATATCCATTATTAGTACTCATAAAAATAAGGCAAAAGGAATTGAAAGGCTCACTAAGGCTGAAAACATTCATTTTGTACAGCTTACAGAAGCCAATACCCCTAGCGCTGGTGTTTCAACAACAAAAATGACCTATAAAGGAACCGTGTTTGTAGAAGAAGGAGATATAAACGATGTAAAGATTATGGTGAAAGAAAGCGGCTCTGAAATTAAGGTTAACACCAATGGGACCTATCAGTTTTCGGCAATGCCTGGTGAGACTTTACAATTTAAAACTATTCATAACCAACAAAAAGAGATTACACTGACGCAGTCTCCGAATCTCAATGTTTGGATTAAATCCTCAGGGATACAACTGGATGAAGTATTTATATCAAACGAAAAAGATATAGGATCTACTGAAGAAATAAATACCGGTTACAAAAAAGTAAATAAACGATCATTAGGATATGAGGTTAAAACTATTTCTTCGGAAGATATAAATCAAAGTTCTTCTGATATCTCTAATGCAATCAATGGTAAAGTTTCAGGGGTCAATCAAGGATACGGAAAAGACATAAGCACAGCAAAACTAAGGCAAGCCAATTCAATGCTTTGGGCAAAACACCCACTTATACTTATTGACGGTGCACCGATCCCAAAGTCTATTACCACAATGTCCGCCGGAACGACAGCAGAATTAACAAGTTTTATTGATGTAAATAATATTGGAGATATTACTATTTTAAAGGGATTTGCTGCAACCAATCAATACGGATCTGAAGGTGTGGGTGGCGTCATCTTGATTACGACTAAACAAGCATATGAATCAAAAACAAATGGCGGTAAAGCCTCGGGTAATCCTCAAAATAAAAATGTATACTCTGGAAATATATTACCGAACAAGATTTCAGTAAAATCCAGTTATATTAAAGAATTAGAAAAAGAGGTTTCCATTGAAGCCGCCTATACGAAATACGTATCCCAAAGAAAGAATCATATAAATAAACCTCTTTATTTTACAGATATATACCGTTTCTTTAGATCCTCTAATCAACAATTAGCTACTCAAATTGCTTATAATTACATAGAACTTAACGATACACCTCAATCTGGTCTTAGAGGGTTACTTTTTGAAGCTACTGCCAATAAAGATTATGGCTTAGCACTAGATGTTGCTAAAGATTTAATGAAAAAGTTTCCACAGCATATTCAGTCATATTTAGATCTTGCTATAGCCTATAAAAATAATGGGGCGTCGCAGAAATCATTGGATTTGTTATTGGGAATAGAGCGCGGAACTATCAATCAAAGTTTAGATTTTACGGCACTTAAAAAAATAGCGGACAACGAAATACGCACCTTGGTATTTGAACGAAAAGCTGAGCTAGAATTGAGTAAAATCGATGTGAAACACCTAAATAAAACTAAATTAGATGCGCGTATTGTATTCGATTGGAGTAATTCGAATGCCGAATTTGAACTTCAATTCGTTAACCCAACTAAACTATTCTTTACTTGGGATCACAATATGAAAAATACATCAAGATTGGAACAAGAGTTTGTCAATGGTTTCTCTCAAGAGGAATTTGAAATTGACGGTGGCGCCAAAGGTCAATGGTTAATAAATGTAAAGTATCTAGGTAATAAATCGAAAAACGATCCCTCGCATACATTATTAAAGTGTACAATACAGTATGACTATGGCACTCCAAAAGAACGCACAGAAGAAAAAATAATTCGCTTACATCAAATTAATCAGGAGCAGCAAGTGGTCAACCTATTTACAAAATAGAATTAGATTTTACGCCTTGTTTTTTCTCGCTTAAGTAAGTCTAGTTCCCTACTTGTTTGCCCTGCTACAGACGTATTCTCTTCTGCTCTTCTAATTAGATATGGCATGACATCCTTAACGGGTCCAAAAGGGATGTACTTAGCGACATTGTATCCAGCGTTTGCGAGATTATAACTTATGTGGTCACTCATTCCATATAGCTGACCAAACCATATCCTTGCATCATTTCTCAGCATTTCTTTAGCCTTCATCATTTCCATTGCCAAATAACTACTCTGCTCATTGTGAGAGCCCAAGAACAATTGAATATCACTAATGTGATCAATAATATATTGTACCACACTATTAAAGTGATCATCCGTGGCCTGTTTGTCTTTACAAATAGGTGTTGGATATCCTTTTTCCAGAGCTCTGTCGTTCTCCTTCTCCATATACGCTCCTCGAACCACCTTAAACCCTAATTTATATCCCTTAGTTTTCGCTCGCTGATGAATCTCCTTAAGATAATCGAGACGATCCCATCGGTAACATTGTAAGGTATTATAGACAATAGGCTTTTCCTTGTTGTATTTTTCCATCATACGCTCACAAAGTTCATCGGCCGCTTCCTGCATCCAAGTCTCTTCTCCATCGATAAGCAATGCAATGTTACACTCATGAGCTACACTACAGATACGATCATATCGAGCCACTATACGCCCCCATTCTTTAGTCTCCTCCTCACTTAATGGCTCCTTTTCAGTTATCTTACGCCATATCTCAAACCGACCTAACCCTGTAGGTTTAAACACTGAAAATGGCATTGCTTTTTTTTCTTCAGCAAATCGGGTAAGCTCAATTACCTTTTCCATAGTGGCGTCAAACTGAGCCTCTTCTTCCTTGCCCTCAACAGAATAATCCAAAACAGAATAAACCTCAGCCTCCATTAAACTATCCACAACCGGTAAACAATCCTTTTCATTAACCCCACCACAAAAATGATCAAACACAGTGGACCGAATCAAGCCTTCCACTGGTAGGTTTAAATTTAATGCAAACTTTGTCGCAGCCG
>JAHZIZ010000297.1 GCA_022601215.1 Bacteroidota bacterium | reverse complement strand
TCACTGTCATATCCAACTCCTCTAAAATGCCTTGCCAAACATCAGGCATTTTGCCATCATGACCATTAAAAACCCGATTGATATAATTGGGTGACTTACCTAACTTACGGGCTAGCTCTGCTTGGCTAACTCTGCTTTTGCCGTAACCCATACGAGTTCGTACACGCTGTATGAATTCATTGTTCATATCGTTCATGATAGCAAGATACCACACCTATAGATTTGTGTCAACACTTATGAGTTTTAGATTACTTATATTAATATGTAAGACTTCAAACTTATAAGTGTTGACAAATATAAATATATATGTAATACTAATAAATATCAAAGCAACCCCAACTTTTGCGGGTGAAAGGTTGCGATGAAATCCAAAAACTCCATAAGGAGAAAAAGATGTACAAAGATACTAGCACAGGACAGTACCAAGTAACAGGCAACGGCTCAATCTGGGGCATTTTCAACAACCCCATAGAAGCCTCCAACCACGCACAGGCATTAACAAAGGAACTAATAGGCAGCTTTCACGTAAAAGACTTAAACCCCCCAACAGACGAAGAAATCATGGAAGAATTTAGCCACTTAGATTTCGGAGTACCAGCACAGAACCACTTACCCGCCTCAGTCTTAACCCAGCTAATCCCGCTCGTTCTGAATTTTCTAGGATATCTTAAAAAATTATACCCAATTTAAGAAAAATTGTTGTCAAATTATTTTTCAAATCTTAAAAAGCACCTGAAAATGAGAAAAAACTTCGAGTATGAACTGTTTGTGAAGTATGACTGCCCCTAGAAGGTGTGGAAACAGCTAGCACCACTTTTATGAGGGGTTTTAAAATAGCACTTCTGAATTAATTAGTTGTCTACAGCAACTTCTGTAGTACTACCTTATTTTTAGGAGGTATCAAATATCTCGTATTTCATTACCCTGAAACCGTTTGCTATCGCTCGGTATATATCCTCCATGCAGTCAAAGGGTAATGTGTAAAACAGATGCCTTACCCTTTCCCATAGCAATTTCTTAGTTTTGCATTTGGCTTTTGCTGCTTGGAACAATGGACATGATATTTGCAATACCTGATCAACAGTAAATGCTAACATCATCAGCAACATGAAATTTACTGATAAATTCTCTTGTCCGTGACCATAATTGTGTTCTGCATTGTATCCCTGATTTTTTAAAGTATTAAATGCTTCATTCTCAATTTTCCAACGTGCTCTTCCTGCAAGCATTATCTTATGCACATTCTTGTTGGTTATTTCTATATTTGTTACCCACACAAAGTATTGTGTTTTATCTTTTCTCTTTTCCCAGTACTCTAAAATATTTACCTTTACATCTTCGTTTGAAGCATTGATAGCCATATCATTACTGTAGTGAAAATGGTGTTCTATTCCTGTTTCTTCTTCTGTTATCTCATGAGTGTGACTTTCACCTGCCTCTTTCCTCTTTTCTAACTCCTCAAAAAGCTTTTTGTGATCTCCTTGTTTTGCTCCTATTATATACCCCATTCTCAGTTTTTCTAATTCTCTTAAGTTGGGTCCTGTAGAATGTAATCCATCTTCCAATACTATGATTTTTAGTTTTGGATGTGCCTTTCGGATGTTCTCTATTAATCTCTTCCCTGCATTACGCTCACAGTCGTTCTTTGTTTCCCCATCCTGCTTTATTATTGGTTCGACACCTATCGGTATCACTTCTGCTTTGTCTGGATGTACTATTACTGCTCCCATAAATTGGTGAGTGTATATTGTTTCTCCATTTTGCTGATTGCGTTCTAAGCATGATGGACAACTTATTTCTTTTGATTTAAAATATTGTGTGCCATCTAATGACACTAAATAATGTCCATCTAGATAAGCAAATTCCTTTAGTACACCTCCTCTTTGTATCTCCTTGAATATTATTTCAAATCCCTTTTTTATCCCTTCTGGACCAATCCTATCAATGATTTCCCTCATCGTGGTGTCACAAGGAATTTCCTCTATTCCAAAAATCTTCTCTAAATTTACTCGCTCTTCTCCATCTTTTCGCCTTTGGTCAAAGCGCAATAGTGATTCATCTTTTAGAGCAAACATTGCAAATGCTGACATTAATGCGTCCTCAATAGGTATTCTCACTTCATTAGGACGAGTATCTTCAATTTCAGCAAACGCTTCTTTTAGTTTTTTGTATAGAGATGTAGCACAGAGGTTCTTACGGGGTTGCATCATTAGAGTTTAACCCTACTGATAACTCTTTTTCAATTGCTACCTAAACATTGCGAAACTTTATGAGAGACTATGCGTCTCTGACAGCCTTAATCTGCTAAAACGGGAATCACTGGATCAAGGGACTACATAAACATGCTATCTTTTGCATCGATACAGACAAGGATTATGGCCCAATCTCCGTGCTTCTAGAGAAAAAGGGTCGTACTGCGAATCCCCAATGGGTTGCCGATGAATGGGATCAAATGGGACGTTTCTACGCATCATGCGAATGTGGTCATGCTACTGCTTCAACAGCGCTCAGACGTCTGAACGGTTTTACTGGAAAAAACCATTTCTACCGTGCAAACCGTGAACTTGGTCGCATTATCCGTACTGAACACACTCTCAATTTTATGTCCGACCCTGATTTGCGTAGGCGCACTCGGCGTGGATTGCTCAAAAGCGAACAAGTGCACGCCTTGGCAAGAGATATTCGATATGGACATCGGGGACGGCTCAACAGTCGGGAATGGATTCAACAGAAACACGCCTGTAGTTGTCTGACACTCGTTATCGCCTGTATCATCTACTGGCAAGCCAAGGAGATTCATCGGGTTATCCAGAACCATGATCTGCCCGAACATATCAGTATCGAATTACTCAGCCACATCAGTCCTGTTTCGTGGGAAAACATCATCTTATACGGTGATTACATCCTCAACAGAAATAAGGTGAAAATTCCTTAGCGTGTATTTACGGACGAATGTGCACAGTACCCTTATGTGGTGGGCTTTTGATT
>JAHZIZ010000296.1 GCA_022601215.1 Bacteroidota bacterium | reverse complement strand
CTCGTTTCTCTACAGATGGTGCATACGTAAATCCTTCCATAATAAGATAACGATTGTTTGCCTCATCCCGAACCGCGTAGTTTAAAAATGGCCCTGCCATAAACTCGTCTTTAACTTCCCATGTTCCCTTTGTTTCATAAGTAAATTTTCCATCTAGTTTTGTCGTAAAAAGATAGGGGGCATAGGCTTCTTCCGTTATAAATTTTCCATCATCCTCAACTGGTAAATAGTTAGATCCAATACTATCACGAATGCTAATAATATCTCCAATAATAGTAGAATCCTTACCAATAGCTGTTAATGGCACCTCATAAATTAAAATATTTGTTGTTCCATTCTTTAAATCTTTTCTAAGCCAATAAAAATCATCGGTAGCAGCGGCCACTCTATAAGCGGAAGATATTTTAAGTGATAACCCAAAACGCTCTTTTAGGGAATCAATCTTTTTTGTTGATATGCCTGTTCGTCTCTGCTTCTCTTTTATTTCAGATGTTTTAAAAGCGCTTATCATTCGGTCTTTATTCTCATCGATAATTTCCATTAATTTTTCTTCGGAAGTGGCCGTAATAAAAGCACCTATTTGTGGTCTCGCAAACGAATTCGTTTTCATTTTAATGGTGTCTTTTTCAGACAAGGTGATATGAAGAAATGTACGATAGTTTCTTGCAAAATCCTCATGGGATGACGGTGCTATTTGATTGATAGAAAAAATAGGTTCCTGCTGCGGTAGTCCATCGGTTAAAGCCGCAAAATGTTCTCTTACTTTTTCTCCAACGGCTCCATTCCATAACTCATTATCAATAACCACTTGTAGTCCATTAATTCTACCTACAGATTCTGCTAAAAACGAGGTGTCCCTTTTCCCAGAATTAGCGGAATCTCCGCAGGAAATACATACAAAACAAAGGGCCGTTAAAACGAATAAAACTCTTTTCATAAAAATAGGATTTCGAAGATTACCCTTTTTGAACTTTTAGGGTCATCCCTGGTTTTAATTTATTACCGCTAATATCGTTCCACTTTTTCAATTGTTCTACGGTAACTCCCGGAAATTTTTGAGAAATGCTCCAAAGAGAATCGCCAGACAGGACTTTATAGGTCCTTCCTGCAGTGCTTGTTCTTACACTTTTCTTGGAAGAACTCTTACCAGTAGGAACCTTTCTTGGATAGATGGTAAGTCGTTGGCCAATCTTTAGATTATTACCCCTGAGTCCATTCCATTTCTTAATTTTACTTACAGAAACACCATAACGTTCGGCAATTTTTCCTAGATAATCACCACTGCGCACTCTGTATCGAATACGGTCATTGGCTTCAAAAAATTCAGGTAAGGGTTTTTCTCTACTGTTAAATTCTTTTTCGGCAAACGCATAGATTGCAGCTTCATTTTCAACAAATTTTCCAACCGCTTCAATAGGTAATCTAAGGACATAATTTTCATCCTTCACTACAGGAATAATACCTAACTTATAGCTCGGATTCAAAAATTCCAACTCGGCCAAATCGAGGTTCGTAACTTTAGATACCTGTTCTAAAGAGATCATCCTTTTTACACCTATGGTATCGGTCACAATATATGGGTATTTAGGCCCATTACTTTTAAAACCATGCTCTTCAGCATATTCAAAAATATACATGGTTGCTAAAAATGCTGGCACATAGCCTGCGGTTTCCCGTGGTAGATGTTGTCTAATATTCCAATAATTCTTTTTACCTCCTGACCTTCTAATGGCTTTTGAGACATTACCAGGACCACTATTATATGCGGCTAATGCCAAATCCCAATCCCCTAAACTTTCGTGTAGCGCATGAAGGTATTTTGCTGCCGCTTCTGTTGCCATCAAAGGATCGGACCGTTCATCAACATAGCTGTTTACATCTAGACCAAACATCTTTCCTGTACCAAACATAAATTGCCACAACCCTTGAGCGCCTACTCGAGAGGTTGCATTTGGTTTTAAAGCGGACTCCACAATAGCTAAATATTTCATTTCTAATGGCAAGCCTTGACGAGCCATTTCTTCCTCGAACATTGGAAAATAGTAATCACTTAATGCCATAAGACGACCCATGGTCCTTCTTCGGTTTTTTAAATAACTTTTTATGACACTCTCCAAGGAGGCATTATATTCTACGTTGAAAGGAGTCCGTGCATTTAACTCTTCTAAACGCTGTTTTAGCACCTCTGTGGGTAGTTCTTCGTAATCTACAGGGAGATAGTCCTGCTGAATAATAGCTCCGTATACGTCTTCGAATAGATCGTTATTATAAAGTTGTTGCAACCATAAAGAATCCACTTGTCTCGCTAAGGAATTGTCTTTTAAATTGAATGTAAGGCTATCCTTATTTTGCGTTGCAATGATCGTTTGAGGAAAATCACCTGCGCGTTCTTGAATGACAATGGTATCCACTACCTGGACAATCTGAGTAGGTAGTGAGTCTATTTTCTTATTGACAACCGCAGTAGTATCTTCAGTTTGAGCAACAGAAATAGTAGAAAAAAAGAACAGTAAGCAAAGTGACGCAAGATATTTCATAGAGATAGAACGCCTTAAGGGCATTGAAATTTTGATAAATGTATAAAAACTATTCTTTTACGATCTTAAAAGTTTAATAATTACTCCATTATCGCTGCGATCCCAGGAAGGGTTTTACCTTCGAGCATTTCTAACATTGCACCTCCACCTGTAGATACATAACTAACCTTCTCACCAAAATTAAACTGTTTTACTGCTGCCACCGAATCTCCTCCTCCAACTAAGGTAAAAGCTCCTGCTGCTGTCGCTTGAGCCAGTGCGGTACAGACGTCCATAGTACCTTGAGCAAATGTGGGCATTTCAAAAACACCAATAGGTCCATTAAACAATATTGTTTTGGATTTCAGAATCACTTCAGCAAATAACTCCCGTGTTTGTGTGCCACCATCTAAGCCCATCCATCCATCTGGAATACTATTAATAGGACATACCTTAGTAGCAGCATCGTTAGAAAAAGCTTCTGCTATAAGGCAATCTAATGGTAAGTGGACCTCTACATTCTTCGCCTTTGCTTGTTCCAAAATGGCTAGAGCCAATTCTTGTTTGTCATCCTCTACAAGAGAATTCCCAATGCTACCCCCTTGCGCTTTCACAAACGTAAATGCCATTCCTCCTCCAATGATAAGGTGATCCACCTTATCAAGAATATTCTCAATGATGGTGATTTTTGAAGAGACTTTTGCGCCTCCAATAATTGCAGTTACTGGTTTTTCACCATGGCTCATCACTTTATTTACGTTTACAATTTCTGAAGCCAGTAAACTTCCGAAACATTTACTTTCAGGAAAAAACTGAGCAATCACTGCAGTAGAAGCATGTGCTCTATGTGCTGTTCCAAAGGCATCATTTATATAAATATCGCCTAAAGAGGCGAGTTCCTTTGCAAAAGATTTGTCTCCAGATTTTTCTTCAGGATGGTAACGAAGGTTCTCTAAAAGGAGTATTTCTCCAGTTTGCAATTGTGCTACCGCCTCTCTAGCCTTTTCCCCTACACATTCAGATACAAAAGTAACTTGAACTCCTATAATTTCAGAAACGGCCTCACAAATATGTGACAGCGAAAACTGAGAATCTCTTCCTTTTGGTCTGCCTAAGTGAGACATTAAAATGCAACTTCCACCATCTTCTAATACCTTAATAATGGTAGGCTTTGCAGCCTCAATGCGAGTAGCATCTGTTACTTGTTGTTCCTCATTTAAAGGAACATTAAAGTCAACACGTATAAGGGCTTTTTTATTTTGAAAATTAAAGTCAGCTATGGTTTTCATAAAGGCATATTTTAGGTTGCAAAGATAGTTGATTTTCTCACTTGGTAAAGGGGTATTAACACATGTCTGACACGACGAAAAAATGTGTAGTTTTGCGTATGGATTTTGAAGACATTATTGGTCAAACGCATATCAAATCGCATCTAAAAACTACGATAGAACATGGAAGAATTGCGCATGCTCAGTTATTTTCAGGTAGTTCTGGTAGTGGTCTTTTACCGCTAGCAATTGCCTATGCCAAAGGCCTACTGTGCAGTCAATACGAAAAGGGGACAGCATCCTACATTCGTTGTGCTAATAATGTCAACAAATTTAGTCATCCAGACCTCCATTTTGTATATCCCGTTACAACGAATGCTTCTGTTAAAAGCAATGCCGTTTCAAGTTCTTTTTCTGAAGAATGGCGTCAATTCCTTACTGATCAGCCCTATGGATCATTATTTGATTGGTTCAAGGTCTTAGGTATTGAGAACAAACAAGGCAATATAAGTGTAAAAGAAGCGGAAGAAATATCGAAAAAACTCTCACTTAAATCCTATGAAGGCGGTTACAAAATTATGATCATTTGGATGGCGGAAAAAATGAATAATGAGTGTGCCAATAAGATTTTAAAATTGGTTGAAGAACCCCCAAAGAATACAGTTCTGTTGCTACTTACTGAGCAAGAAGAACAACTTATTTCTACGATTCGATCTCGTTGCCAATTATTGCATATACCGCTTTTATCAGAACGAGACATTGCAAACACTTTGATTACTAGAATGAGCGTTTCAGAAAACGAAGCGCACAACGCCTCACGGCGAGCTCACGGTGATTATAACAAAGCCATACACATTATTTCTCAAGACAATGAAGATCGTGTGTTTGAAGAATGGTTTGTTCTTTGGGTAAGAACAGCCTTTAAGGCAAAAGGAAACAAAAAAGCCATTCAAGAATTATTAAATTGGAGTGATATGATGGCTGGAAAAGGTCGCGAAACGCAAAAGAATTTTTTCCGCTATTGTATGGAGTTATTTCGACAGGCCCTACTTAAAAATTACAATACTGACGACCTAGTTTATTTTGAAACGAATGATCCAAAATTTTCCATAGACAAATTTGCTCCATTTGTTCATCAAAACAACATTTATGATATTATGGCCGCACTAGAAGATGCATCATATCACATTGAAAGAAATGGGAATGCCAAAATAATTTTTACCGATTTATCCATACAGCTCACGCGGCTCATTCATAAAAAAGAATAGCAATAAGGTTTACTTATACAAAAACAATCACATAATAGTTCTTTTCTATAGAAAAAGAAGTGTAAGGTGCGTTTTAAGGCCCTATTAGATCCCAATCACACACAAGGCCCTGCCGACCTAAGAAACACCATCAAACAAGCTCTGAGCTACTTATCTGCCTTTTTGAATAGGTAAATATGCGAGGAATACTCTTTTGTCTTTCTTGCGGATAAATTCGACCTAAGTCCAATCCAAGCAGCATGTAACGAGAGTTTTT
>JAHZIZ010000033.1 GCA_022601215.1 Bacteroidota bacterium | reverse complement strand
TTCTTAACACTAATACTATTCAGCACCTTACTAGATTATGTACTAGGTCTGCAAATGAAGGCCAACCATAACTCTAACAAACGAAAACTACTTTTAGGAATTAGCATCATATGCAACCTTGGACTTTTAGGGTTTTTTAAATACTACAACTTCTTTATTGAGAGTTTTACAGACGCTTTTACTCTATTCGGAGGGGACATACAACCGAATACCCTTAACATTATACTTCCAGTTGGAATTAGCTTTTATACCTTTCAAACACTAAGCTACACTATAGACGTGTACCGAAATAAGATACAACCCACTTCTAGCCTGCTTAACTTCGCCACCTTTGTCTGTTTTTTTCTGCAATTGGTTGCAGGCCCCATAGAGCGTGCTACCCAGCTCTTACCGCAATTTGAAACTAAACGTAGCTTCCATAAGAATGAAGCTATCCTGGGGGTACATCAAATCCTTTGGGGGCTTTTTAAAAAGTTAGTTATTGCCGATAATTGTGCTCAATATGCCAACGATATTTTTAGCAATCACACTGAATACAATAGTATTACCTTAATATTAGGAGCCGTATATTTTGCATTTCAGATTTATGGTGATTTTTCTGGGTATAGCGATATAGCCATAGGAACTGCAAGATTATTTGGAATCCGTCTCATGGTCAATTTTAAGTTCCCATACTTCTCCAGAGATATTGCGGAGTTTTGGAGGCGTTGGCATGTTTCTCTTTCTACCTGGTTTAGAGATTACCTATACATCCCGCTAGGGGGAAGTCGCGGTGGACGATGGATGAGCCTCAGAAATATCTTCATTGTATTTATTGTTAGTGGGTTTTGGCACGGTGCCAATTGGACATTTATCACTTGGGGTACCTTTCACGCCTTGCTCTTCCTTCCCCTATTCCTTTTAAATAAAAACAAAACTCACACAGATAATGTAGCAAAGGATCGAGTGCTACCAAATATCAAAGAGTTAGGGCAAATACTTCTAACGTTTACTCTTGTAACTATAGGTTGGGTATTTTTTAGAGCAGACACAGTGGGCTCTGCCTTTCAATACCTAATAGAGATAGGAAGTTTAAACCTAGGCGTAGATCGATTGACCCTAAATAGGTTTTCTTTTGAATTACTGCCGCTACTAGGTATATTACTCGTTTTTGAATGGCCTTCCAGGCATAAAGAATTCCCGTTAGAATACGCTAAACCACTTTGGGTGAAGGCTCCAATCATAATCTTTCTTATTATATTATTTGGAAGTTTCTCAGAAATAAATGATTTTATCTATTTCCAGTTTTAATGAAAAAGTTAATTCTATATATCAGTTTCTTACTGCTAACCGTATTAGTGTTTGGCTTTGTTTTAGAATTCACTTTTATGCGGGCCCATAGCTCTGGCGTTATACGCGACAAGGTGAGTTGGGTAAAGTCCTTGCCGGACAATAGTATGTACGACTATGCCATTTTTGGTTCTTCGAGAAGTCTCAATACGTTGCAGCCAGTTCTAATAGATAGCGTACTGGGAACTCAAGGAATTAACTTGGCGGCCGAGGCGAGTGGTCCATTCGAAATAAAATTAATGATTCAAGAATTTCTGAAAACTGCCAGCGCGAAGTCAATTTATGTGCAAGTAGATTATCGCAATAATGAATATCCTGACCCATTGGGACGCGTTGTTTGGATACCGTATATAAAAGAAGCTTCCATTTTTAATGCATTTTCCGTTCATGGTGATGAATATGTAGCATACCGATATATTCCGTTCTATCGCTTTATGAAATTTGGTCCTAAAATTGGATTAAGAAACCAAACCTTATCTCTGGCAGGTAAATCTAAAGGAATTACTGAACTCAAAGGCTATATTCCAATCAAGGAACAATTAACATCGTTGACAGAGCAACCCTTGATAAAGGTAAACGCAGCCAATACATATCTAGATGCTATTATAAACATTTGCGCAGAAAATGCTATTGATGTTCGTTTTTTCACGGCTCCCATTTATAAGAGCACATTCAGTTTTTCCGAATACACTGAGTTTCTGCCTAACTATTATGATTTCTCGCAAACACTTCAGCAAAAGGAACTTTTTGCGGATCGCAATCATCTAAATCACCAAGGATCTATTGAATTTACACAATTATTTATTTCCGAAGTCATTAAAAAAACACCATAATCGCGCAACCAAAATCTATTGTGCTATCTAAAAAGAAGTAACCTCTCAATTCCTTCGTTTATGAAAAAAAGATTGCTCGTGGATATGGACGGTGTCTTAGGGGACATCTACCAACAAGCCATACAGTATGAATACCAAGAAACTGGTGTCCTTATTAAATTAGAAGATGTGGTAGGTAAAGACGAAATTGTCGCCTTCCCAAATGCAAAAAGACATGTTCGTACGCAAGGGTTTTTCAGGACACTTCCCGTGATGAAAGACGCTCCTGCGGCTATTGAGACGCTTCAATCATACTATGAACTTTTCATTGTTTCCGCCGCAATGGAGTTTCCTAATAGTCTATGGGAAAAGCACGATTGGTTGGCGGAACATTTTCCATTTATATCTTGGAAAAATATCATTCTTTGTGGTTCAAAAGTCCCCATACAAGGTGATATTTTAATTGATGATCACTATAAAAACTTAGACCCTTTTCCCAATAGAAGTTTACTGTTCACACAACCCCACAACATGGCCAATGACAATGGGCATGAGCGTGTGCACTCTTGGAAAGAAATTGTAACTTTATTGACTTAAACCATCATTTATGTCACACTTCCTTAGCACCGAACACCAAAACAAAGATGTGTTGGTGAATGTGTACCAAAACATTGATAAAATTACCTTGGACGAAAAAGTATCCGACATCTTTATCTCTTCCGGTTATAAAGTGAAACAAAGTTCGGCCGAACAAATTACTTACGAAAAAGGCAATTATACCGTGCGAATTTTACTTGGTGCCTTTGTGAAGTATTATAAATTTACAGTAAACACAGCGGTGGAGTCAAATCACGTGCGCCTGAGCATAGTAAGAGCCACGACTGGAATGTCTGGAGGTGTCATTGGGATGAATCAAGTAAAAAAGGAACAGGGTCGATTATCGGTGGAGTTACAGAAAATTTAGTGTACGTCCATTTTCCTTGCCAGTTTCTCATTGTACAAGCTCTTAATGATTCCGTCTGAGAGTCCTATCTTTGGGACATACACATTTTTTGCCTTGCTCCACTTCATGGCCGACAAATAAATGCGCGTTGCTGGAATAATAACATCTGCTCTATCTGGATTCATTTGCAATTCGAAGATACGCTCATGATAATTATACGACTTTAAACGTTCGTAATAACTTGCCAAATAGAAATAACTTAAGGGTTTTCCGAGCTTTTTACCACTGCTTTTATAAATACTATTAATATTCCCCCCTGAACCGATGAGACTAATTTTCTCATAGTACTTAGTATGATTTCGAATCCATTTTTTTACATCGTCCCAAACCGATTCTCGAACCATGTCGTTTAAAATACGAACGGTTCCTAGTTTAAATGATTTTGACGCAACGATCTTACCATTAGCAAACACGGTAAACTCGGTACTTCCACCTCCTACATCGACATAGAGAAAGATTTTTTCCGTGTCAATAAGATCCTTTAGGTCCGTGGAGGCAATAATAGCCGCTTCATCTTTACCATCAATTATTTGAATATCAATACCCGTTTCTTCTAAGATGCTTTTTGCAATCGTCTTCCCGTTGCTTGCCTCTCGCATGGCAGAAGTTGCACAGGCTCTGTAGGTAGTAATGTTATGTGTCTTCATCAATAAGCTATAGGCATTCATAGCGTCGACCATCCGCCTATAATTTATATCAGAAATTTTCCCTTCCAAAAATACATCGGCACCCAACCTAATAGGTACTCTAACCAGCGATGTCTTCTTTATCTGGGTCGGTTTATTATCTTTTTCTATGATGGTCGCTATCAATAAACGAATGGCATTGGAACCAATATCAATAGCGCCGTATTTTTCAATGTTTAGCAAAATTTTTCAGCTTTTGTTGGTAGTATTCGTATAACTTAAACTGCGAGCGTACCTGTGGCGAGTCATTTCGGATATAGGCGTTATCGTGTTTGTCTGAAATTACCCGTGCCTTTACATTATCACTCCAGCTAATTGCGAACGTATCTAACAATTCCTGTTGGATGTCCTTATCATAAATGGGGCAACTAATCTCAACCCTACTGTCCAAGTTTCTACTCATTAGATCTGCCGAAGAAATGTAGTACCTCGGTGATCCTGCATTTTCAAAAATATAGAGGCGAGGGTGTTCTAGAAATTTATCAATGATACTTATTACTTTAATATTTTCACTCATACCAAGCACCCCTGGAATTAAACAGCAAACACCTCTAACGATTAACTCGACCCTTACTCCTGCTCGGCTTGCGTCATATAACTTATCGATCATCTTGAAGTCGGACAAACTATTAAGTTTCATCTTGATACCACTTGATTTACCCGCCTTATGATTCTCAATTTCTGCATCGATCAATGTATACAACATATTACGAGTATAATGAGGAGATACGATTAAGTGATTATATTTTTTAATTCGATAATTCACTTCAAAGAAATCGAATACTTTGTTTAGCTCTTTTCCAATCTTATTATTGGACGTAAACAATGTGTAATCTGTATATATTTTAGCAGTAGATTCATTAAAATTCCCGGTACTAATAAAAGAATAGCGTTTCAATTTTTCATGTTCCATACGTTCAACTATACAGGCCTTACAGTGTACTTTAAGTCCTGTTACGCCAAAAATAAGTTTCACTCCCTCTTTTTGCATTTTCTCTGCATAGCGAATATTGGCTGCTTCGTCAAAACGTGCTTGCAACTCAATTTGCACAGTCACTGCTTTTCCATTCTTCGCCGCATTGATCAACGAACTCGCTATATGCGAAATCTCCGCTAATCGGTAGATAGTAATTTTTATGGTTTGCACTTTAGGATCTAATGCTGCCTCTCTTAAAAACTTTACGACATAGGAAAAAGTTTGATAAGGTGCGTATAATAGATAATCTTTCTCTGCTATTTTATCTAAAATTCTATCCTGTAAGCTCAGCCCAGGGACAGGAAGCGGTCGTACTTTATCATATAAAAGATCTTTGCGACCTAGACTAGGAAACTTCATATAATCACGACGGTTGTGATACCGTCCACCAGGGATGATACTATCCGTGCTATCAATTCCCATTTTAGCCATTAAAAACTCAAGCGTTTCGGTATCAATACTTTTATCGTACACAAAACGAACTGGATCACCTGCACTTCGCTGTGCGACACTTTTAGATATTTTTTCTAGAAAACTCCTACTCAGGTCACTATCTATATCAAGTTCAGCATCACGTGTGATTTTTATCATATGCGCTGAAATATTCTCGTAATCGAAAATACCGAAGATATTACCCATCTGGGAACGAATGAGATCATCTAAAAGAATGATGTACTGCTTATCATTTTCTTCAGGTAGAACGACAAACCGATCAATAATCCGTGGTATTTCTATGAGTGCATAATTTGTTTTAGGCTGTCCATCACCATTCATCTGTTTCATTTTCATTCGCACTGCGAGATAGGCAGCACTATCCTTAAGGCTTGGAAACTCCTCCAGTTCTGAAATCATGATGGTCATCAATGCTGGACTCACTTTCTGAATAAAGTATTCAGAAATAAATTCGCACTGTGTGTCAGAAATCTCCGTTTCGTTGATAATAAAGATATTTTCTTTTTCCAGCTCCTTTTCAATACTTCCTAAAATAGCCAAACTGTGCGCCTGTTGCTTGATAACAGTTTGAGTGATTTCCTCTAACACCTCAGCGGCTGAAATCCCTCCCAATTCACTACGTCCACCTTTACCCGCTTCTACAATCCTTTTTATAGTAGCATAGCGGACTTTGAAAAACTCATCAAGATTATTTGAAAAAATACCTAAAAAACGAAGACGCTCTATGAGTGGTACAGTAATATCTTCTCCTTCTTGAAGCACTCGAGCATTAAATTGCAACCAACTTAATTCCCTATTGAGGTATTTGTTTTCTACTATTTCTGAAACATTTGTTGTATTCATTATTCTTTTAAATCTCTTGGAAAAAGGGTTTGTACGGTCTTACCTGTGGTGATTTTTGACCAACTATCTTCATCAAACTCTATATGCACAAAACCACAGGTTGGCACATTGTCAATATAAGTATTTCCAAGCATATTTGCTATGGAAGTAAATGCATGATTATGGCCTACTATCATGACTCTGTCGTAAACATCTTCTAGTCCTTTAATACTATCTATGACCGCATGACCACTAAAATCATATAAGTTAGGATTCAAATGGAAATCTCTTTCAGTTATCTTGAATGCCTGCCTAAAATATTCCGCAGTAGTTTTTGCTCTCACTGCATCACTCGATACGATTATTTGTGGAGGCGTCAGTATGTTGGCAAGATGTGCCGATACCAGTGCTCCATCTCGATTCCCTCGCCCTTTTAATGGACGTAGATGGTCAATCACGTCATGTTTCCAAGACGATTTTGCATGGCGAACCATATAGAGTGTTTTCATAAGCTACGTACTTTTTGATTTATGGTGCTAGTCGTTCAATTTTCCAATCCAATCCGTCTATACGGTATCGTATACGATCATGTAACCGATTGGGCCTTCCTTGCCAGAATTCAAATTCAGTGGGCTGAATTACAAAACCGCCCCAATAATCAGGTTTAGGGACTTCCTTATCCATATAGGTTTCTTCAAGTGCCTGTAATGTAGCTTCAAGCTCCTCTCTATTTTTCACTACGCTGCTTTGTTTCGAGACTATAGCGCCTAATTGACTTCCTTTAGGCCGCGAAGCAAAATAGTTAATACTATCAGAAGCACTCGTCTTCACAGCCATTCCTTTGATGAGGATTTGACGTTCCATATTGGGCCAGAAAAAGGATATGGATACTTTCGAATTTTCTAAAATAGCTTTTCCCTTTTCACTTTCGTAATTGGTATAAAAATAGAACCCCGCTTCATCGTATTTTTTTAAAAGCACAACACGTCCTTTTGGATAACCGTCTGATCCAATAGTAGACAAAGTCATCGCATTCACCTCATCAACCCCTCCAGCATCCTTAACTTCATAAAACCAAGTCTGAAATTGTTGCATAGGATTTTCATCCACAGTAGTAACATCCAGAGCTCCCTTTTCATAGTTTTTACGGTAGTCGTGTAAATTGTCGCGCATAGTTCATTTTTACCTATGCAAGATACGAGATAAAAAAAAGCTGTGGAATAGTGCCGCTTTTAAATTTGGGTTAAATTACTATAACTATCGATATTCGTTATCTATTATTATTGATAGACTAAAATAGCCTCTCCATCTTGACAGTCAACCCCTAATGGCATTGCAGGTATATCGCAGGTAGAGACAATCCCCCATCGCATATTAAATTGGTCCTCTGCTGTACGATGGGCTTCTACGTTTTCAAGAAAGGCAGCCACATCTATGGTTGTAGCGTATGCTACGTATCCTACCGGGCCACCACAAGCCTTCTTACCGAAACTTACAAATTCCCATTGCGAGGCATCCTTACATGATACACCATTCGCAATAGCAAATATATCATTTAACTGATCCGTTAAGGCTTTCGCATCTTGCTGCTGATTTCCACTTCCATTGTCATCATTATTACAAGAAATAAGTAGGGTTAGGCTCAGGCAAATTAAAATGATATTTTTCATAGGTTCCTTTTGTATGGTAGATGCAAACTCCTGGAATGGGTTGTCACTTTAATTGTCTTGATTCATAAATGTGTTAGATTCAATGAAATCTTATTGGTTATCGTGTCAACTGTTAAATAAAAAGGTTCTGGTCTATTTATCGCATTGTTGCAATGCAGGAATTTGAATCCATTTTCCTGATGGGACCAAATACCCTTTTGTGTTTTGGTCTGTATTAATTCCCAAATCGGATCGTTATAATTGGTGGCATTTGTAATATCGAAAAGTGGTGATTCTATAATTTGATTTATAATTTCCTGCTCTACCAGCTTATCATACTCAATAGTAAGTTGGTAACTATAGTCCGAATCAAACGCTCCTTCCGTATGCGTTGCCAAGTCTAACAACACCTTAAACCTGTCTGGTAAACTTAAATCTGTTTTTTTATGAATGAGCTGCACCATATCCGCCTTTGTCCACTCACTAGATGTTAGGTCTATACAGGAGTTGAACAATATTAATATTAATAGGAAATGTTTTTTCATAAACGATATACGAGTTAAACCTCTATAAGGTAGCGCATTTTCTTTTATGCTACAGAATGATAAAAAGCAACTCAATGAGGTTGTTTACATAGGGGACCTTGCTTTCTGAATATTATATAAACATATGGATTCCTGTAACAGTAGGAATTGTAAATTTTATCAGAACCAACCCTATAATCATATTCACGTTTGGTATTAAATGGATTATAGCTAACTTTAAAACATAGTCACACTGCTATACTATATTAAATAAGTAGCTACAATTTATCAATAGATGTATCAATCATGACCAACAAGGCAATCGATTCTAGACTGTTCATCGCCAACGTTAGAGACACTCCAAAATTTGGCGATAATGTTGTTGGCACCCTGAACCAATGTGACGCTGTCGAGGTCACTGGTGCACAAGTAGGTGATCGATGGTTACCATGTTTAGTAACTTTAGAAGGCCGTGAACGTGAGGTTTTCATATCAAAAAATGTGCTCCGTGATCAAGTATCGACAACTCGCGAACGACTTTTACGGGTATGTGTGAAACAATGGCTGCGTTTTGATCGGGGACAAGCCAAAGAGCATCATTCGCCATATTATAAGTTTGTTGGCGAGTTTTGGCAATCTATTTCGCTTAATTTGGATGGCAAAGATCGAGACGTTCCATGGTCTGCAGCATTCATATCTTTCTGTGTTAGAACCGCCAAAGGCTATGATGGCTTTAAATTCGCTGCCGCTCATTCTAAATACGCGCATCAAGCAATACGACGTAAGCAAGATGAAGTTGATGGTCCCTTCTGGGGTTTTCGTATTAGCGAGCACAAGCCACAACTTGGAGATATGGTTTGCAGAAGTCGTGCAGGTTCTGGAGTTACATACGATTTCGCCAAGAATAACGACGCTTTCAAAAGTCATTGTGACATCATTGTTAGGATCACAAAAGATCATGTAGTAACCCTCGGTGGCAATGTAAGACACAGCGTTTCCAAAACAAACTACGCACTGAACTCCAGAGGATTGTTAATAGATGACGGGAAAATTTACGCAGTGCTTAAAAACAATAGATGAATATATATGTTTAATTGACCTTATCATTAATGTTGTTCTGCTTACTGAAATAGCACATAACGAGGTGGCACTAATCCATTTAATCGCATAGACACAAGCATTTGTCCTCTATGGTGTGTAATATGGTCCGTTAGCAACAAGAAAATTTGTCGTTTAGATCTCGTTAGTCCAAAATAATCCAATTCATCGTCTAATTGATCCGGATCAAATTTTCTTAAAACGTCGATGGCCTCGTCAAACACCTTTGTCACCGTCTCTATCATTTCCTTCTTTGATTTGTTAGCGGTTTTGAACACGGTATCTGTTTTCCAAACTCTGCCTTCTCTACCACCTAACAAGGATTGACTATGCCAATCTAACGCATAGCCAATATGCAGTAAGTTCTCTGCAAAAGTTAAGGACTCTGATGAAACCTTAAAGTTATATATGTCTTCTGGCATGGTTTCAGCTACAACAACTAAATACTTTTGAGAATTTTCTAAACGTTCTATAAAATCGCTAACAAAAGGGTTCTCTTGTGCCACAAGCTGCGATGTCATACCGCTACACAATAGAAGTATTGTTAGTTTAAGAATATGTCTTTTCATAGGTTGATTTTACTTTAATTGTCAAAAACGTATCGTTCCAATGGATGTAGTTCACAAAAACTCTGAAGCAAACCTCCAATGTTATCTTCCTCCAGGAGGACAGTGAAGTTTTAAATAATTAGTAAACAAAGTAGACAAATGCCTAAAAGTCCCTTCACCTTCTCTCATTCCATGAGACCTATTTGGATACGGCATAAATTGAAATTGCTTATTATGTTTTACCAGTTCATTTATTAATAATTCTGCATTTTGGTAATGTACATTATCATCTCCTGTACCATGTATATACAATAAATTACCTTCTAAATTTTTAGCGTGAGTAATAGGTGATCCATTGATGAAATCTTCCCGATTTTCTTCAGGTAAGCCCATATAGCGTTCTTGATAAATATTATCATAGGTTAACTGATTAGCCACTGCAGCGACAGAAATCCCTGTTTTATAGATATCTGGATATCGAAACATTAAATTCAAAGTGGCAGATCCGCCTCCACTCCAGCCCCATACGGCTATACGCTCTGCATCTACAAAATCCCATTTTAATATTTCTTTGGCCGCCATAGCTTGATCATCAATATTAATCACTCCAATTTTTCTATAGATAGATTTTCTCCATTCACGTCCTTTTGGCGCTGGAGTTCCTCTATTATCTAAAGAGATATAGATATATCCATCGGCCGCCATATTACCATTATAGATACTCCCACCCACATTGTAGGTATCCGTTACAGTAGTTCCTGCAGGCTCTGAATACACATAAAAAATTACGGGGTATTTCTTTTTTGGGTCGAAATTATTTGGTTTGATCATCCATCCGTCCATTTCAACGTCGTCCTCGGTTTTTATAGTAAAGAACTCAGTTGTCTGTTCTTTTTCTAATTTACTCAAATTCAATTCGATGCTTTCTTTATTGGTCAAGGCTTTATGGTTAGCGACCTTAATAAACTCTTTAGTCCTTGGTGTGCGGTGATTAGTAAAGGAATGTTCCGCATAGGTCCCATTGGAAGAAAAAGAATAGTCATGCGTTCCTTTTAAGCTTTTCGGACTTACTAATGTGTGTTTTCCTTTACCATTTAACTTCGTTTTATACAAGTATTTCTGTGTTGCATTCTCTGG
>JAHZIZ010000295.1 GCA_022601215.1 Bacteroidota bacterium | reverse complement strand
GCTTAGACTCTAATTTTTAAATGTTATTCCAATTGTATTATTACGGTTTACCCTTTTTTCTACTTAAAGTATATAAATAACTATCTTTGATATAATGAGCGGACATCCTCTTCTTTCTATTAAAAATCTTTCTATTTCCTTCGGTAAAAAGGAGGAGGAAACTCAGGTGATTAAAAGTATCTCCTTAGACGTAGCTTCCAATGAAATTTTAGGAATTGTAGGAGAGTCTGGTTCAGGTAAATCTGTTACTTCCATGGCCATTATGGGTCTGCTCCCAAAGAAAGGTACTCATATTGAAGGTGCTATTTTATTTGAAGGACATGAGATAAGTTCTATTTCAGAAAAGGAGCACAGAACCTATAGAGGTAATGACATTGCGATGATTTTTCAGGAGCCTATGAGTGCATTAAATCCATCTTTAACGTGTGGTTTTCAAGTGGCTGAAATGCTCCAATATCACCTAAAGCTATCTACATCTGAAGTTAAAAAAGAAGTAATCCGTCTTTTCGAAAAAGTCAAACTCCCAAGACCTCGAGCCATCTATGACAGTTACCCACATCAAATAAGTGGCGGGCAGATGCAACGTGTCATGATTGCTATGGCCATTTCTTGTAAACCCAAACTGCTTATAGCCGATGAGCCAACTACAGCACTTGATGTTACCGTTCAGAAAGAAATTTTAGAATTGCTAAAAGAACTTCAGAAGGAAACCGAAATGAGTCTCATATTCATATCTCATGATTTAAGTTTAGTGAGTGAGTTAGTGAACCGCGTTGCCGTGATGTATAAAGGAGAGATCGTAGAAGAAGGCAGTGTCTATTCCATTTTTAAACTACCTAAGGCCGACTACACCAAAGCATTACTTGCTTCTCGACCTCCACTTAATAAGCGTCTCGCTCAACTCCCAACGATTTCATCGTTAGCCAACGGAAGTTTTACAGCTAGAGAAATAAGTCCGCAGCAGCGTGCAAAAAAACACAAGAGTATTTACACCAAGGTACCGCTTCTAGAAGTGCACAACCTAGAAAAAGAATACTTTAGTAGTGTCGGGTTCCTTCAAAAGAAAAATACTCTTAAGGCGGTGAACGATGTAAGTTTTAAGGTCTTTGAGGGTGAAACTATGGGCTTGGTTGGTGAATCCGGCTGCGGAAAATCAACATTAGGCAAAACGATACTACAATTAGAAAAAGCGACTGCAGGAAGTATTTATTATAAAGGGAAAGACCTCACCCAACTCAAAGAACGAGCCCTTAGGAATCTCCGAAAAGAAATCCAACTCATTTTTCAGGACCCCTACTCTTCACTAAATCCCCGACTTTCAATAGGAGCCTCTCTTATTGAACCTATGAAAGTGCATGGTATTGGACACTCAAAAAAGGAAAGAACTTTGAAAGCTTATGAACTTCTTATTCGTGTTGGTTTGGATGAAAGCTATTTTTCTCGTTATCCGCATGAACTTTCTGGAGGACAGCGACAACGAGTTGGTATCGCTCGAACCATAGCCATGAAACCTAAACTAGTAATTTGTGATGAATCTGTCTCAGCTTTGGATATTTCGGTACAGGCACAAGTCCTTAATTTACTCAACGAACTCAAAGACGACTTTGGTTTTACTTATATATTTATCTCTCATGATTTAGCAGTTGTAAAATTTATGGCAGATCAGCTATTAGTCATGCAAGCGGGAAAAGTTGAAGAAATTGGAGATGCGGATGAGATTTATGCGAATCCTGTAAGTGCGTACACAAAAAAATTAATCGCTGCCATTCCTAAAGGAATTTAAATTATAGGCATAAAAAAACCCGTTCTAACCTCACAAAGAACGGGCTTACCTTTTACTGAATCGTTGCAGATTTGGGGTAAAAGTATGTGTTTAGTGCTACGCACTTTTCTACATCATTAAGAATACTTTTTTAGCCACATACACCATACTCTTTAAGAGTTGGAATGTATTTCTAACGGACCGTTGTATTGTTTGCATGAGTAGGTTAAATTCAATAGTTGTTCGGGATGGCTAAAATGAACAAAAAATTAAATTTATCCGTTTAAATGAGAGATATTTCGATTAAATGCGTCTTTTTTTAACATTTTAAATAAAATACGTTCAATTTTCCTACATAATCATCGCTTCTTCTAGTAGATATTCGGGAGTCACAGCCACCTCATTTAGCGACGGTGCTTAAAACATCCCGAACCAAATAGTAACTTCTACCGTAATTGGAACGCTTATCCTCGCCGAGTCTTTTTACCACTTGATTGGTCATTTTTATCACAAAGACCTCTTCCGCATTGGGAAATGACAGATCGTGACCATCCTGATCTATCTTTTTACCCCTAGATGAGTAATCTCGTTTTCTCGCCTGATAGTCATCCGTTTCGTATAGTTCGTTATAGCAATGAATCAGCTCATGAGAGAGAAGGGATACTGGAGAATTGTAACCCTTATTTTTGCCAAACCAGCGCTTCTTGTGATTTTTTCTGAATACCGCTCCATGGGTGTCATAAAACATAACGCTGTTGAGCTCTGGATAATAGGCATTTCTATTGCCTGGGATAATCTTTATATTATTTTCGGTATCCGAAACCAAGACATCAATAATGTCAACTGTCTTTACTTCTTCTTGATCTTCGAAAGTAATGGTAAGGATATTGGTTCGATATAGAAAGTCCAATGCTTTTAAGGTATTCCTAAGAAATCGATCCTCAACACTTTCTAGATCTCGATCATTCTCAAAATGATACCGATGTAGTTGTCTAGAAAGGTCGCTAATAAGCATGATCAGAAAACCATTTCAGGGACCGTTCCTTCAAAAAGTAATTTCCCCTCGGTAGCAGCTTTTATTTCATCAACTGAAACCCCTGGCGCACGTTCCAAAAGGTGGAAAGCGCCATCTTTAATTTCTAATACCGCTAAATTAGTTACCACTTTTTTTACACAATTCACCCCCGTTAAAGGTAGAGAACACTCTTTTAGAAGTTTCGAAGCTCCAGCTCGATTGGTATGCATCATCGCCACAATTATATTATCTGCAGACGCTACTAGATCCATAGCACCTCCCATTCCCTTGACCATTTTGCCCGGAATTTTCCAGTTGGCAATATCTCCATTTTGCGCTACTTCCATTGCTCCTAAAATAGTAAGATCTACATGCTGTCCCCGAATCATAGAAAAGCTAGTTGCACTATCAAAAAATGAAGCTCCTTTCATGGCAGTTATAGTTTGTTTTCCAGCATTAATAAGGTCTGGATCTTCTTCTCCTTCGTAGGGAAAAGGTCCCATCCCTAAAATACCATTTTCACTTTGAAACTCAACATCAATATCATTTCTCACAAAGTTGGCCACCAATGTAGGGATGCCTATCCCAAGATTCACATAATAACCATCTTTCACTTCCTTAGCAATTCTCTGCGCTATTTGATTTTTGTCTAATGCCATTATTCTCTTGTTCTCACCGTTAAATTCTCAATTCTCTTTTCATATTTTTCACCTTGAAAAATACGTTGCACAAAAATTCCAGGAATGTGAATGTCGTTTGGATCCAAAGTCCCGGCTGGCACTAATTCCTCCACTTCAGCCACTGTAATTTTTGCTGCTCCACACATATTGGGATTAAAATTTCGGGCTGTCCCTTTAAAAATTAGGTTCCCCGCTGTATCACCTTTCCAAGCTTTGACAAATCCAAAGTCTGCCTTAAAGGCATGTTCTAAAATATGCATCTTACCATTAAACTCTCTAGCTTCTTTTCCTACGGCAACTTCTGTCCCGTAACCGGCCGGAGTAAAAAAGGCGGGAATTCCACTTTGAGCTGCCCTGCAACGTTGTGCCAACGTCCCCTGCGGAATAAGATCTACTTCCAACTCCCCACTTAACATTTGTCGTTCAAACTCTGCGTTCTCTCCCACATAAGAGGATATCATTTTTTTTATTTGCCGTTTCTGAAGAAGTAATCCTAGACCAAAATCATCTACTCCCGCATTATTGGAAATACAGGTCACCCCGGTAATATTTAAACGAACTAATTCTGCAATACAATTTTCAGGAATTCCACTTAAACCAAAACCACCAAGCATGAAGGTCATATTATTTTTCACCCCTTCACAGGCGGTTTGAACATCTGCGACTGTCTTTGTAATCATGTGATTTTAAATTTTAATAAAAGTACTGAAATTTGACCCCATAAAAAAACCTCCTAATAGCTTTAGGAGGTTTTTTTAAATGGCATTATATTCTCTAAAATTCGTCGGTATCTTGACCTTCATCTATGTCAATATCTCCACCGTTTTGATTTTTATAATCATCACAATTAGTCTCAATGGATAATTTACTAGGCTTCCTAAAACTCTTCTTTGATATGGCTAGACTTTCGTCCTCATAACACTTTTGCATATACATGGCCCAAATAGGCAAAGCCATTGAAGCTCCTTGTCCATAAGCAGTTCTTGAAAAATGAGTTGCTCTATCTTCTCCCCCAACCCAAACACCTGTAGCTAAGTTAGGAACCATCCCCATAAACCATCCATCACTATTATTCTGTGTAGTCCCCGTTTTTCCGGCTATAGGATTGTCGAAACCATAGGGATAACCTGTCACAACTTTCTTATATACTGGATCATTTCCTTTCCATGTATGACGCAGTCTCGACCCAGATCCAGATTGCGTAACTCCTTGCATTAGGTTCACTGTCACATAAGCAGTTTCATTACTTATCACGTCTTTAGTCTCTGGTACGTTTTGAAACAATACTGTACCATTTTTATCTTCAATACGTTGCACCAAAATTGGTTTCACATAAACTCCTTCATTTGCAAAAGTACTATAGGCACCCACCATTTCATATAAAGTAATATCTGGAGTTCCTAACGCAATAGAGGGCACTTCCAAAACATCTTTAGTATCCACCCCCATTTTATCTACCAGTTCAATTACGGGTTTAGGCCCTACTCGATCAATAAGTCGAGCAGTAATGGTATTTACAGATCCTGCCAAGGCATCCTTCAGCGTCATCATACCTCCATAATTTCCACTTGCATTCTTGGGGCTCCAGTCCTTGGTATTTCCCATTTTACCTGCGGGTATCGTATACGGGGTATTAGGAAGCGTATCACAAGGGGACATGTGCATTTGATCAATGGCAGTAGCATATACAAATGGTTTAAAGGTTGAACCAATCTGGCGCCGACCCGTCTTCACCATATCGTATTTAAAATGTTTATAATTAGCACCTCCTACCCAGGCTTTTATCTCCCCCGTTTGTGGACTCATAGACATCATTGAAGCTCTAAAAAAAGCTTTATAATATCGAATGGAATCCAACGGAGTCATAATAGTGTCCTTTTCTCGGTTTTTAGCTGTCCAAGAAAAAATCTTCATTCTGGTTTCCGTCTTAAAACTATTTCTAATGTCTTCCTCGCTTTTTCCTTGTTTTTTCAATTCACGCCAGCGATCACTTCTCCGCATGGCAGCCTCCATAATTTTATTCTCTTCTTCTTTCGTAATATCCCTGAAAGGTGCTGTCTTGTTCTTGACATTTTGACGGTCAAATTCTTCCTGCAGGTTTTCGATATGATCTTCTACGGCTTCTTCGGCATAAGTTTGCATCCTAGAATCTATTGTAGTGTAAATTTTTAGACCATCACTATTCACATTATACAGCGAACCATCTTGTTTAGGATTGTTCTTAGCCCAAGCCTTCATGTACCCTCTAATGTACTCTCGCACGTAGGTTGCAATTCCATCAATATTCTTTTGAGGAGAGTAATCCAAATCTAAAGGAAGTTGTTGTAATGAGTCCTTAGCTTCTTCACTTAGGTATTCGTATTTTGCCATTTGAGCTAACACAACATTTCTCCTGTTCGTAACCCCTTTTACATTTCGTAATGGATTGTAAAGCGAGGAGTTTTTAAACATTCCTACCAACATAGCAGATTCCTGAATATTGAGCTCCTGAGGTGATTTATCGAAATAAATATTAGCGGCTGATTCTATCCCTATTGCAAGATTTAGGAAATCATACGTGTTAAAATACATGGTAATGATCTCCTCCTTGGTATATCTCCTTTCCAGTCGAGTGGCAATGACCCATTCTTTAAATTTCTGTTTAAGGCGATCAATCTTATTTCTAGACACTTGATCTGTAAAAAACAACTTGGCCAATTGTTGAGTAATCGTACTCGCTCCTCCTTTGGATCCTAAAAAAGCGAAGGCACGTACCGTTCCTCTTCCATCAATCCCCGCATGGTCATTAAATCGAACATCTTCTGTTGCAATCAAAGCATTGACAAGATGTTCAGGGAGTTGTTCGTATTGTATAGGAGTTCTATTTTCAACAAAAAACTTCCCAACTACTTCGCCATCCGATGAAATCACCTGAGTAGCAAGATCTTTTTCTGGATTTTCCAAACTCGTTTCGTCAGGTAAACTTCCTAGAAAGCCCCAGGAAGTAAATAAAAACAATAGAAAAACTAACAACACTCCCGTGCCAAATAGTTTCCAGAACGTCTTAATGTGTTTTTTATTAGGGTTATGATCCTTTTTCTGGCCTGTTTTTTTTGCTGCTTGCTTTGCCATAAGAAATTAGGGTTGTTGGTTTGCTTCTTCTATACTATATCCTATTTCGGTAATGCCTTCTAATTGGGTAACGCCATGAACCTCACCGTTATTGCGCACTGCTTGAGACACAGTAAGTGTGTAGTCTCCATCTTCATAAAAGCGCACACCTTCTTTATACCAAAATTTGCTTTCTTTCACAGTTCCAATCCCAGTACCTAACCAGGATCCATCTGCCGCTGCCATTCTGTATTCTAAAGTGTCGGTTATCGTTTTTCCATGTGGAAATTCTATAGACGCTATAATATGAATATTGTTAAACGGATATTCATTTGTGTTTCGAAGATGTAAAAACAAGTGGTAACTTTTTAAGGAGTCTAACTCCGGGAGGGTATAAGTGAGCACATCGTCTTTATGCCAAAAACCCGGAATATCTCTCATCTCACCTTCTACTATGTTCGAATCACAAGCACAAAACAGTAGCACTAGTGTCAATAAACCGAAGATTTTAGGCATTCTTATTGTTGTTGTTTTTTCGTTGATTTCTATTCCTATTTTTATTTCTATTGTTAGGCTTTGCAGCTCCCTTTTTACTCTGCCTTTGCTCTCCCTTTTGTGCCTTTGCTCCAGCTTTCTGTTTGGGTTTCTGATTTTTGCTTCTTCTTTTATTTCTCCTGCGTTTAGGCTGATCAAAACGAGTTAAACTATCTTGGCCCACTACGTTTTCAAATATTTCTGCAACAGCAACAATCTTATCTTCAATATAATCTTCAAGGCTGGTTGCTTTTTTACCTTTTTTATTTAGAGCCACGATTTCATTAACCTTCGACACTTCCATTTCGTGCCAGTTCATTCCTTCGCTTTCATATGAAAACCACATCAACCCTTTAAAAATATCGATTTTTTGGCATTGTGCTCTTCCTTTCTCAGTGTTCAGCTTAATATCAGTTCTTGGAAACTCATCCAAGGCTTCTAAATACGTATCCAATTCATAGTTAAGACAACATTTTAGCTTTCCACATTGACCTGCCAATTTTTGAGGATTTAGAGACAGTTGCTGATAACGTGCTGCTGAGGTATTCACACTTCTAAAGTCGGTTAACCAAGTAGAGCAGCATAATTCCCTTCCACAGGAACCTATTCCTCCCAATCGTGCGGCTTCTTGCCGAAAGCCCACCTGTTTCATTTCAATACGAGAACTGAAGGTTCGGGCAAACTCCTTGATTAACTGTCTAAAATCTACCCGTTCTTCTGCCGTGTAGTAAAAAATCACTTTAGAGGCATCTCCTTGAAACTCAACATCGCTAATTTTCATTTGCAAGCCCAAACGAATCGCAATTTCACGAGAACGTTTTTGCACATCCTGCTCTTTGTCTCTCACTTTCTGCCATACATCAATGTCCTTTTGAGAGGCCTTTCGATATATTTTGGGAAGCTCCTCTATTTTAGGAGTTATTTTTTTCTTCTTCATCTGCACACGAACTAGCTCTCCAGTGAGTGTAACCATGCCAATATCATGCCCAGGAGAAACTTCTGTCGCCACGATATCACCAATTGCCAGTGATAAGTTTTCTGGATTCTGGTAAAAGTGTTTTCGGCCATTTTTAAAACGCACTTCTACCCCATTAAAGGGTTCCATATTTCCTGGAAGTGACATATTTGAAAGCCAATCGAATACCGTCAATTTGTTACAACCATCAGTTCCGCAAGTTCCATTATTTTTGCAGCCTTTTGGTTGTCCATCGGCACCCGTAGCACAGCTGGTACAGCCCATATTTTTTATATATAGCTCTTTTTCAGCTGAAAAAGAGACGAAGATTAAACAAGAGTATTAATCAGTAAAGATACCAATTATTGAGTTACTGTTTGAACTTTAATTTTTCTGAGCGTCCTTTTTTGAAAATTTTGTTACTATTATGTTTCCCACTTCGTAATTCCTTCTGTTTCTCATAAGGTAAATGGATAGTTTCTTGGCATTCTGTAGAACAGCAAAGCTCCATTTTCTCAGCGCAACTATCGCACTGGATAAATAGCAGGTGACAGGCTTCGTTAGCACAATTTACATGGTTGTCACAAGGATTACCACACTGATGACAATTGGAGATTATATCGTCACTTATACGTTCACCTCTGCGATGATCGAACACAAAGTTTTTACCTAAAAACTTATTTTCTAGTCCTTGGCTTTTCACTTGACGGGTGTATTCAATAATACCTCCTTCCAATTGAAAAACATTTTTAAAACCTTTATGTTTATAATAGGCGCTAGCCTTCTCACATCGAATTCCGCCAGTACAATACATCACCAGTTTCTTATCCTCCTTATGATCCTTTAGGTCTTCTTCAATAATATCCAAAGAATCTCTAAAGGTGTCTACATCTGGCGTAATGGCATTTTTAAAGTGCCCGATCTCACTTTCATAATGATTTCTCATATCGACCAAAACAGTGTTTGGATCTTCAATAAGCTCATTAAAAGCAGAGGCATCTACATGCATCCCTTTATTAGTAACATCAAAAGTATCATCGTTCAACCCGTCGGCAACTATTTTATGACGCACCTTTACCTTCAGTTTTAAAAAGGATTTTAGATCTTGCTCAACGGCAATATTTAAACGCACGTTTTCTAAAAAGTAAATATCATCTAAAAAGGTTTTAAACCCCTCAAAATTTTTGGCAGGCACTGACAGTTGTGCATTAATTCCTTCATGCGCGACATAAATACGCCCCAATACTTGCATATCATCCCACGCAAGGAATAAATAATTTCTAAAAAGATCTGGATTGCCAATTTTGGCATATTGATAAAAAGAAAGCGTTAAACGGTCCTCACCGGCCTGTTCAAGTAGTGTAGCTCTCTCTTTAGCACTTAATTTATTGTACAGTTGCATGCTATACCAATTTTAAATGAAAAGAATAATTTTTTAATCATTGCAAAAGTAAAACAATTTATTAGGAATGTTATTAATTCTTTATTTGAAGGCAATATTTTGATTTCTAATGAGTAAGCCCCAAACTTTTTGATAAAATTCTTGGAATTTTTCCAATATTTGGAATTATTCCAACTTGTGCTTATATTTGCCTCCAGCAAAACCAAAGGAAGCTTGTTAACAAAATCTCTTGTTTCTAGATTTTTCATATTGCCATAGCGATAAAGAAATAGTAATTTAGCCTACCGACTTCCCTATTAACACAAACTATTATGAGTAATGAAAAAGAAGCCAAATTAAAGGCGCTTAAACTAACATTAGACAAACTAGATAAGACCTACGGAAAAGGTACGGTCATGAAAATGGGGGATGAACCGGTGACTGAAGTCGATGTGATTCCAACGGGGTCTTTAGGATTAGATTTAGCCTTAGGTGTAGGAGGATATCCTCGTGGTAGAGTGGTTGAAATTTACGGTCCAGAATCCTCAGGGAAAACAACCTTAACTCTTCATGCAATTGCAGAAGCGCAAAAAAGTGGCGGAATTGCTGCTTTTATCGATGCAGAACACGCCTTTGATCGGTACTATGCTGAAAAATTAGGGATAGACATTGAGAATTTAATTATTTCACAACCAGACAATGGTGAGCAGGCCTTAGAGATTGCCGACAACCTTATTCGAAGTGGAGCAATCGACATTATTGTAATAGATTCGGTAGCTGCCTTAACACCAAAAAGTGAGATTGAAGGGGAAATGGGGGACAGTAAGATGGGATTGCACGCCCGTTTAATGTCACAAGCCTTAAGAAAATTAACCTCTTCTATCAGTAAAACCAATTGTACGGTTATCTTTATTAATCAATTGCGTGAAAAGATTGGTGTTATGTTTGGCAACCCCGAAACCACCACAGGAGGAAATGCATTAAAATTTTATGCCTCGGTGAGACTGGACATTCGTCGATCTACGCAGATAAAAAATAGCAATAGTGAAGTCATGGGTAATAAAACCCGTGTTAAAGTAGTTAAGAACAAGGTCGCTCCTCCATTTAGAACTGCCGAATTTGACATAATGTATGGAGAAGGTGTTTCTAAGGTGGGTGAAATAATTGACTTGGGAGTCGCTTATGAAATAGTAAAGAAAAGTGGTTCGTGGTTTAGCTACGATGACACTAAACTAGGTCAGGGTCGCGATGCTGTAAAAATTCTATTATTGGATAATCCAGAATTAATGGAAGAGCTAGAGCATAAAATCAAAGAAGCTATTGCAACCGTAGCTTCCTAAATTTTTTGCTGCGACGCAACCTTTTTTTTAACCTTGTATCTACCTTGTGTAGAAACTTGGGTTGCCAAAACAAGTATGTTGGTAATCATGTTGAAACTGCATTGGCGGAGCATCAGACTG
>JAHZIZ010000294.1 GCA_022601215.1 Bacteroidota bacterium | reverse complement strand
ATTACTGTAAATCATTCGGAAGGATTGGCGGCTTTAAATAATGATTGGATGCATCTAGAGGATGAAGATTTGAAGGCTTTTGTGAAGATGCGTGAGGACTATGAAGAAAATTTCAGAAATATCATAAAACAAGGAATTGCGAAAGGCCAATTGAAGAAACTACATCCGGAGGTTATCTTATTTTCAGTCCTTTCTACCTTACGAACCTTATATCTCTGGCACCAAAAACGTGGTAAGCTGGATGTTAACGTGTTAAAGAAGGATCTCGTAGCTGTTTTTCTCGGCGGAATCGTTAACAAATTTTAACTTGGAAATTAAACTAACAAACGTTAGTTTTGTTCATATTTTTTTAGAATCGTGGCTATATTTCATAAAATAAAAGTAAAAGACATTTATAAGGAGACGGCGGACTGCTCGGTAGTAACTTTCGATATCCCAGCCGAACTCCAAAACGAATTTCAATTTAGACAAGGTCAGCATTTGACTTTAAAGGCTGATATCGGAGGTGAAGACATTCGGCGATCCTACAGTCTCTGTTCAAGTCCTTTTGAAAAAGCTTGGCAGGTTGCCGTAAAACAAATTCCTGAGGGCAAGTTTTCAACCTTTGTTAACACTGAGCTAAGCGCTGGTGATACGCTGGAAGTTATGGCTCCTAGCGGAACTTTTGGAGTTGACACAAGCGTCGATGCCTCCAAGAATTACCTATTCTTCGCAGCAGGAAGCGGTATCACACCAGTAATGTCTATGATTAAGGCACATTTAGCTGCCGAAGAGAATGCCACGTGTAAGCTTTTCTACGTAAATAGAACGGCAAAATCCATTATCTTTAAGGAAGCTTTAGAGCAACTTCGAAATACCTATTTAGGCAGATTGGAGATTTACTATTTCTTAACCAAAGAAAGACGTGATATCGAATTGTTTAATGGTCGTTTTGACGATGATAAAATGCAGGTCTTAACGAAGACTTTTATCGATATACCAGATACGAGTGAAGTATTCTTATGTGGCCCTGAAGACATGGTGCATTACGTGAGTGCTTATCTAGTGAAGGCTGGATTGCCAAAGAACCTAGTGCATTTTGAATTGTTTGTCTCTGGGCTTACCGAAGAAGATAAGGCAAGAGCAGAAAGACTTTCAACCCAAAATGTTGAAGGGGTAGAAGTGACCATAGTGGACGGAGGTAAAGAATTTGTCTTCACTATGACCAATGATTATGACAACATTCTTGACGCAGCTTTGGGTGCGGGAGCCGATTTGCCTTTCGCCTGTAAAGGTGGAGTTTGCAGTACGTGCAAATGCCAAGTAATAGATGGCGAGGTTGAGATGAAGATTAATTACGCTTTGGAAGAAAAAGAAGTAGCCCAAGACTTTGTTTTGAGTTGTCAGGCGGTACCAACTTCAGAAAAAGTGAAAGTAGATTTTGACGTATAAGACAGAGAAGGTCAATTATAAGATTTATTATGAGCGAAAAAGAAATTAAAAACCTAGAAGAGATTTTTGAAGCCCGTATTGCACGGGACGAGAAAATTGAACCGAAAGACTGGATGCCGGAGAAGTATCGGAAAACTCACATCCGTCAGATTTCCCAACATGCGCATTCAGAAATAATTGGCATGTTGCCTGAAGGAAATTGGATTACGCGCGCCCCGTCATTGCGAAGGAAGGCCGCTTTACTGGCAAAAGTTCAGGACGAAGGAGGACATGGGTTGTATTTGTACTCAGCGGCAGAGACCCTGGGTATTTCTCGTGAAGAGATGTATGAACAATTACATACTGGAAAAGCAAAATATTCTTCCATCTTTAACTATCCAACCATTACTTGGGCGGATATTGGAGCCATAGGTTGGCTCGTAGACGGAGCAGCAATTATTAATCAAGTGCCGCTCTGTAATACATCATTTGGACCCTATGCAAGAGCAATGGTTCGTGTTTGTAAAGAGGAGAGCTTTCACCAAAGACAGGGCTATGAAATTATGCTGACACTTTGCAAAGGTACGCCTGAGCAAAAAGCAATGGCGCAGGACGCGCTTAACAGATGGTGGTGGCCAAGTTTAATGATGTTGGGTCCTACAGATGATAAGTCTGTGCATACCGAACAATCCATGAAATGGAAATTGAAGCGTAAAACTAATGATGAACTCAGACAACAATTCATAGATCAAACAGTGCCTCAAGCTGACATCTTAGGAATAACGGTTCCCGATCCAGATTTGAAATGGAACGAAGAAAAAGGTCAGTATGATTTTGGTCCCATAGACTGGGATGAATTTTGGCAGGTTGTAAAAGGCCATGGACCTTGTAATAAAGAACGAATGAACGCACGTGTTGCTGCTTGGGAAAATGGAGAATGGGTACGTGATGCTGCTATGGCGCATGCCGAAAAGCGAGCAAATAAAAAAGTAGACAAAGCAAGTTAAAAGATAGATTATGAAGAAGAATTGGCCCTTATGGGAAATATTTGTGAGAAGTAAAAACGGTCTTGAGCATAGACATTTTGGTAGTTTGCATGCGGCAGATGCTGAGATGGCCTTAGAAAATGCAAGAGACGT
>JAHZIZ010000293.1 GCA_022601215.1 Bacteroidota bacterium | reverse complement strand
TTCACAATTTGAATATAATAACCTTGTGTATCAAGCAAAATTTAGTTTCGAGCCTGTTGTAGGTGAAACCTATCAACTCTATCGTAATAAAAATGGACAACCTTTCCTATCTATTATAGGTCCAAAAGAGTGCTCTTTTGATTTTATAGGAAGTTTCAGACTTAATGCGGATACGATTTGGGAAAAGTTATAACCCTCGGGAGCGATCATTAATGCGATCAAGAATCAATCCTCCGTTACCCGTACAAAATCCACATAACACTAGTGAAATAAAACGTATCACAAATAAAAAAACCACATCTTTCGATGTGGTTTTTGTCTGCGATGTGGGTCATACTGGATTCGAACCAGTGACTTCTACCCTGTCAAGGTAACACTCTGAACCAACTGAGTTAATGACCCATACTTCTAAACAAAAATAAAGAACCTTTTTGACAAAAGGCCTAAGTAGTTTGACTTTAGATCAATAAAAAATCCACATCTTTCGATGTGGATTTTGTCTGTGATGTGGGCGCTGAGGGATTCGAACCCCCGACCCCCTCGGTGTAAACGAGGTGCTCTGAACCAACTGAGCTAAGCGCCCCTAACGTTGTTAGCGGGTGCAAATATAAGGGAGTTTTTATTTCCCGCAAACAAAAAATTAAAAAATATCATAAAACTTCTCCTACTACAAAAGTACTCCCACCCACATAAATCAAATCTTCAGTTTCTGCTTCTTTCAAAGCTACTTTGTAAGCCCCTTTAACACTGACATATACTTCACCTTTTAACCCATAAGACAAAGCCTCTCTCTGAAGAACTTGCGCATCCATGGCACGAGAGATTTTTGGTGCACAAAAATAATACTTTGCATCTTTCGGAAACAGAGGTAAGATAGCCATCAAGTCCTTATCAGAAACTACACCCAATACAACGTGCAACTGTTTTACCTCAATCTTATTAAGTTGCTTCATGGTATAAGAAAGTCCTTCCTTATTATGAGCAGTATCACAAATTACCCTTGGCACCTCGTTAAGTTGTTGCCACCTACCCAACAACCCTGTGTTTTTTACAACATGTTGAAACCCCGATTTAATTGCATTATCAGATACTTTCCATCCCAAACGATTTAATTCTTGCAGGGCAACCCAAGCAGTTCTCTTATTGTGCTTCTGATAATCTCCCAATAAATCAGACGATAACTTTGGGACTTCTTGTTCTTGCGCAAATAGTAATCGAGCCCCCTCTTCTTTAGCTTTCTCTTCAAAAACTGGGCGGGTTTCAGCAGTCTGCTCACCAATTATGACTGGTACGTCCCTTTTCATAATTCCTGCCTTTTCAGCGGCAATTTGCTGTAACGTAGTTCCTAAAAACTGAGTGTGATCTAATCCAATATTCGTTATTACTGAAACTGCTGGGATTAATACATTTGTACTATCCAATCTACCTCCCAAACCCACTTCAACAATAGCGATATCTACTTTCTTATTTTTGAAGTAGTCAAAAGCCAATCCTACAGTCATTTCAAAAAAACTGAGTTCGTTGGTTTCGAAATAAACTTTATGTCGAGCTACAAAGGATGAAACGGTTCGCTTAGGAATCATTTCTCCGTTAATCTTAATTCGCTCTCTAAAATCTTTCAGATGTGGCGACGTATAAAGGCCTACCGTATATCCCGCCTCCTGAAGAACTGAGGCCAATAAATGACTAGTAGAACCCTTCCCATTGGTACCAGCCAAATGAACGCTCTTAAATCCCATTTCCGGATGATCAAGATAGTCCATCAACCTCCATGTATTGGATAAGTCTGCCTTATACGCAGCTTTACCAATTCTTTGGTACATAGGGAGCTGTGCGAACAACCAATTTAAAGTCTCAGAATAAGTAATACTTACTAAATTTATTTAACCAGTAATTTTTTTACCGCCTGCTTTTTACCTTGCACCACTTTCACATAATACACTCCCGTATTTAATTGGGATATATTAATAATTCCTTCAGTAGTAACCGAGTGCATCAATCGACCTAAAGCATCATAAATGATAACCTCAACAGCTTGGTTAGCTTCAGAAATAGAAATATTCACCATATCCGACGCCGGGTTTGGATACAGTACTACTCCTTCCGCAAAAACAGAAGAGGATACATCTAGCACGTCATTTGCAATATCAACCTTATAAGCAGAGCGTCCATAAGTAGCAGCATACAATAACTCATCCGCTTCATGTATGTGCATATCTGTCACTACAACTTCAGGCATATTATCTCCAAATGGCGCCCAATTAACACCATCATCGGCACTAGCAAAAACGCCAATATCCGTCCCTAAAAACAAGTTATCATAGCGATCTTTTACAATATCATTTACAGGGATATCTGGCAGGGTTCCACCTATATCGGTCCAAGTAACTCCTGCGTCTTCCGTCTTAAATACGTGCCCTAAATCTTCGCCATAACGGTATCCCGAAAAGGTTACATAGAAAGCGTTTACATCTGCTCTATCTGCTAATACTTTTGTAGTCCATAAGTTCGGAAGTGTGGTTGAAACATTTGTCCAATTCCCACCGCCGTCTTGAGTAATCCATACATTACCATCATCTGTACCCACCACAAGCACATCACTATCCAATGGCGATACATCTATTGATATAATCGTTCCAAAACTTAAATTCCCTCCACCAGAACCGTTGGTCAAATCGGCACTAATTGCCGTCCAACTTCCTGCCGCATTGGTCGATTGCCATACCCGTTGTGTACCATAATAAACAATATCTGAATTTTGCGGATCGAATGTGATCGGTGTATCCCAATTATTTCGATCACTTCCTGCAATACCAGAGGTCGCATTAAAAAAAGAAGCGGCATCATTCACCGACTTCCCTAAATTTCCGTTCTGAGACAGCGCATAAATAACGTTTGTATTAGTAGCATCCACCAAGGACTGAAACCCATCGCCTCCGAAAATTGGAGTCCAATCATTCAAACCTCCCGTAGTCGTTCTAATGGTATTATTATCCTGTGATCCACCATAGATTTTATCACCATCCTGAGGGTCCACATAAAATCGATAAAATTGAGTAATAGGTAAAGTAAGATCCTTCACAGAAGTCGCACCATCATTAACACTTTTATACAACCCACCATCATTTCCTAATAACACCTCATTATCGTTAACTGTATTAAAGGCCATGGCATGCTGATCCACATGCACATTTGGGAAAGCTGTAGACCAATTCTGACCTCCATCTGTAGATTTTTCAACAACGAAATCAACGTTATAGAGTGTGTTCTCATCACTTGGATCTACAAAAATTCCGCGAAACCACCAATGAAAACCAACATTTGTCAATTGACTAGAATTTACTTGAATCCATGAATCCCCTCCATCTGAAGTTCGGTATACCCCACTAATACTACCATTAGCATCGGTATATCGAGTATACAAAACATCTGGATTAGATTGAGCAATATCAATGCTTATACGTCCTTTATTTGCCGCTCCAGGAAGTCCGTTAGTAAGCTCACTCCAAGTATCCCCTCCATCTAAAGATCGATAAACCCTTGAGGTCTCTCCTCCATAGTCCCTATATTGCGGACGACGCTCTCGTTCCCAACTTGTTGCATAGATGATATCGCTATTGGTAGGGTGGTTCGCCATATCGATTACACCCGTAATATCACTTACAAATAAAACTTGTTCCCAAGTGGTTCCTCCATCGGTACTACGATACACTCCTCTATTGGTATCATCTCTAAATAACGGGCCCATAGCTCCAACAAAAACTGTATTGGCATCATTTGGATCAATCAAGACTTTCCCAATACTACCCACATCTGGCAACCCTTTACTTTCCCACGTAAGGCCCCCGTCACTACTGTAGTAAACTCCATCACCATCATAAGCTAAAGAACCTCCCCCTGCATTTACCTCTCCAGTACCTACCCAAATAACGTCGCTATCGGCTTTTGAAATTTCCATATCGCCTATAGACAATGGCCCAGCACCGTCAAAAATTGGATTCCATGTACCACCTCCATCAGTTGTCTTAAAAATACCCCCAGAAGCAGCTCCCACATAATAGGTTTGCCCTTGATCTATCGGTATCTCAATATCAGTAATTCGCCCACCAATATTTACAGGTCCCGCAAATTCCCATATCGCAGCTTGCGTTCTTGAAGCTTTTTCTCTTTTCCAAGAAATAGCATTAGTATAGGCATCTGTCCGGATCTCTCCCGTAGGATAAGCGCGTTGCATAAACATAAAATCATGTGGGGTTTCCTTATATTCTTCTGAAATATTTTTTTCTGAAACACTAGTACATCCAACAACGGCTATGGTTAGAAGTCCTAGAACTATTGACTTTTTCATGGCTAAAATTTTAGTTAAAGATACTAAAATCCAAGAAGTAATAGCGAAAAACAATGATGGGTTCAATATTATTAATGATAAAAAATAGCCTTGCTTTTACGAATGTAATACCTTTGTATCACATCTAAAACCCAAGCCGTTGCTTAGAGGCATTATCTATATCTTAATATCCACTTTTGCCTTTGCTTGGATGAACCTATTGGCTCGATATCTAGATGACTTTCATCCACTACAAGTAGTTTTTTTTAGAGCTATGGGAACATTTGTGTTCATCTTCCCCTATATGCTTGTGAAAAAAATTCCCATAATAGGGACCGAGAGAAAATGGCTTTTTGTAAGAGGCTTTATCGGCTTCCTATCTCTTGCCTTGTTCTTTTTCGTGATCCAACGCATCCCCTTAGGCTCCGCCATCTCGATACGCTATTTAGGCCCAGCATTCGCAGTGGTTCTTGCTGTGATATTTTTACACGAAAAAGTTAAAAAACTCCAGTGGGTGAGTCTGGCAATTGCCATTTCTGGTGTATTCCTTCTGAAGGGAGCCGACTTGAGAATTGATCAATTTAGTTTTCTGCTTACACTCCTATCTGCCGTCCTGCTAGGAGTCGTTTTTACGGTGATACGGTTTTTAGGAAATAAGGAACACGCGCTAACCATTATCAATTATTTCATGGTCGCTTCTATTATAGGTAGCCTCTTTTTTATTCAACACTGGAGAATGCCTGAAAATGACGAATGGCTCTGGGTAATTTTAATTGGAATTTTTGGACTTGTTGGCCAAGTCTTTATGACCAAGGCATTCCAACTAAATGAAACCAACACCATTGCTCCCTTCAAATATATGGAGCTGGTATATGCTCTGCTACTAGGATTATTACTACTAGACGAAACTCATAATGAAATCGCTCTCATTGGAATGGGGCTTATCATTATAGGGATGGTTGGCAATGTCGTATTTAAAAAAAGAAAGAAAACTAAATCTTAATTAGAAAGCGAGAAGTTGTAGACAATTTTCCCTATTTGTT
>JAHZIZ010000005.1 GCA_022601215.1 Bacteroidota bacterium | reverse complement strand
TTCAAAGATGCCTTTCTTAATAAAGGAATCGGAGATTTTATACGCTATTTCATTGAATGATTATCTCACCGTCACTGAAGATAAGAATACAAAGAGCGTTTTAGGTTTTTTTCCTGTATTTAGCAACTCAACTAAGGAGCTACCATATTCATTAGAGGAGTCCAACACCCTTCAGAAAATAATGAAGGCTACAATTTTTAAGGAGGAACGTGCCACTGCATCACAATTTATTGAATCTGCTGCCCAGTTTGATATACTACATATTTCTAGTCATGCTAATGGTGGAACATTTACACACCCGGCCTCTGTCGATTTTGCTGATAGAACATTAACTTTAGATGAATTATATGGACTCCCACTTTCTAGTGAGCTAGTGGTTCTTAGTGCATGTGAGACTGGTGTTGGAAAAGCTATTAAGGGAGAAGGGGTGCAAAGTGTAGCGCGTGCTTTTCAATATTCCGGAGCTAAAAACGTATTATTCTCCTTATGGAAAGTAAACGATTATAGTACCGCCTGGCTTATGGAACATTTTTATCGAGAGTATAAAGAAGGAATGACTAGTACTAATTCTCTTCAGAAAATTGCCATGGATTATCTCACGGACGATACCATAGATAACGCTAAGAAATCACCTTATTATTGGGCTGCCTTTGTGTCTTATGGAAAGGCAGAAACCACATTTCAAGATTCGAAATACCTTTGGGTTTATTTGGCAATCCTACTCTCAGGGATTGCTGGATTCTTTCTTTTTAGAAGACAAAAAAATGTCATTAATTAGTACCTTGCGGTTTCCTGATACACACAAAACTTCTTTTTCAGAATTTAATATATGAAATATACCAAGCTCCCAAACACCGATCTTGAGGTTAGTAAAATATGCCTTGGAACCATGACTTTTGGCAATCAGAATAGCGAATTAGAAGGTCACGAACAAATGGATTATGCGCTTGAACAGGGGGTGAACTTTTTTGATACCGCCGAAATGTATGCCGTGCCATTTAAAATGGAGACTCAGGGTTTAACCGAACAATATATAGGATCTTGGTTCGCCAAAACAGGAAACAGAGATAACGTTATTTTGGCCACCAAAATCACAGGAACTGGCAGAGGAATATTTAAAGACATTAGAAAGCATCTTGATTTTAGCGCAGCTTCTTTGGATGATGCTATCCATAAGAGCTTGAAGCGACTTCAAACAGATTATATAGATCTTTATCAATTGCACTGGCCAGAACGTGCGGTGAATATTTTTGGAGTAAGAGATTATAATCATGTAGATAATGCCCAATGGGAAGATAATATTGGCGCTATTTTGGACCGATTGGAAGGCTATGTAAAGCAGGGAAAAATTAGACATATTGGGCTGAGTAATGAAACACCGTTTGGGCTTATGCGTTATATGGAAGAACATCGAAAAGGAAAAACGAAAATGGTATCAGTGCAAAATGCCTATAGTTTATTGCAGCGTAGAGATGAAGTAGGCCTTTCAGAAGTGTTACAAATGGAGAATGTGGGTTATTTACCGTACTCTCCTCTGGCTTTTGGCGTACTGTCTGGAAAGTATTTAAATAATCAAAAACCGGCAGGAGCTCGTGTAACCTTATTTCCAAATTATTCCCGTTACAGTAGTGAATCTTCATTACGGGCAACTGCTATGTATGCAGACATAGCAAACAAATTTGGTTTGACACTTCCACAAATGGCATTGGCATTTGTAAATGAACGCCCATTTGTTACTTCTAATATCATAGGGGCTACAACCATGGCACAACTAAAGGAGAACATTGCCAGTATACATGTGTCTCTTTCTGAAGAGTTATTGCGTGCTATTGAAAAAGTACATCAGTTCATGCCAAATCCTGCACCTTAACCAAACAAATGCTTCACTACATCATTCACCTTTCCTAATTTGATGAGTTGAATGCCGTAATTGTCTTTTGGAAGTTTGCAATATTTTGAAATAACAATACTCTCGAATCCGAGTTTTTCAGCTTCTAGAATTCGTTGATCGATCCTAGTGACTGGCCGTACTTCACCAGCCAGTCCAATTTCAGCAGCAAAACACATACGCTTATCAATTGCGATGTCGATGTTTGATGACAATACAGCAGCAACTACCGCTAGGTCAATAGCGGGGTCGTCCACACTAATTCCACCAGTTACGTTTAAGAATACATCTTTGGCACCTAATTTAAAACCAGCGCGTTTTTCCAAAACTGCCAACAACATATTGAGACGTTTGGCATTATAACCCGTGGCAGATCGCTGGGGAGTGCCATACACTGCGGTGCTTACCAAAGCTTGAATTTCAATCATAAGTGGCCGCATGCCTTCTAAGGTAGCCGAAATTGCCGTTCCGCTAAGATCTTCTTCATTTTTGGAGATGAGAATTTCACTCGGATTGGAAACCTCGCGAAGCCCATTACCTTGCATTTCATAAATGCCTAATTCATTGGTGCTTCCAAAACGGTTTTTGTTTGCTCTTAAAATTCGGTATACATGGTTCCTATCCCCCTCAAACTGAAGAACCGTGTCCACCATATGTTCTAATATTTTTGGTCCTGCTATATTTCCATCTTTGGTAATATGGCCAATGAGAATAACAGGTGTCGCTGTTTCCTTAGCAAACTTGATGAGCTCTGTTGTACATTCTCGTATTTGAGAAATACTTCCGGGACTGCTCTCAATAAAATCGGTTTGGAGGGTTTGAATTGAATCAATTACTACAATATCAGGTTGCATTTCAGCAATATTCCTAAAGATATTTTGTGTTTTGGTTTCAGTCAGTATATAACAATGGTCACTATTTGGATGAATTCGCTCGGCTCGCATTTTGATTTGTTGAGCACTTTCTTCGCCTGATACATAAAGTGTTTTAAAAGGTAATTGTAAGGCTACTTGAAGCATCAAGGTACTCTTTCCTATGCCAGGTTCTCCCCCAAGTAATGTGAGAGATCCAGGGACCAAACCACCTCCTAAGACCCGATTTAGTTCAGAATTTCTTGTGTGGAGTCGGGATTCCGATTGTGTCGAAATCTCAGATACTTTTTGAGGCTTGACAACCTTTTTATTTGTCTTGGTTTCGGCGATATCCCACGAGATTTTTTCCGCTTTTTGAATTATTTCTTCCGCAATAGTATTCCATTCTTTACAGGCAGTACATTGCCCTTGCCATTTACTGTATTGACTGCCGCAGTTTTGACAGAAAAAAGTTGTTTTCGTTTTTGCCATATCCTTTCGGCTAAAATAGATATATTTACACTAACAAACCAACGGCCTGATCTCGTGAATCGTAGAAGATACATTGTTGTATTGATGGCTTTTGTTTCTATATTCTCCTCTGCACAAGAAACAACGGAAGGTACCATTAAGGAATTAAGCACCCTGATCAATGAATCAGAAGGAGGTGCAAAATTGCAATGGCTAGATAGCTTGTCCAGTTTTATTGCTGCCGAAACTAAATTCGAGTCGGATAGTATCGCAAATGCTACTGTTGATTTGGCCTTAACGCTAGATTCTTTAGAAATTGCCACATGGCATACATCTCTTCTTATTTATTATCAAAATAATCGTAAAGGTAATGCGGCCGAAGGAAGAAAGATTTTTGATTCTTTTCTCAAAAAGGCAAGTGGAACACGAGACCATAAAGCTCTCGCTAAATTTTTTATTGAAGGAGGAGATAGTTACTATTTTTTGAGACAGTACCCAGATGCCATAACATACTATTCAAAAGCTGAAAACGAAGCGAAAAAGGGAAATCACAAACGATATGAAGGGATAGCTAAACTGTACAAAGGGGGTACGCTAAGCTTCATGGGAGCTTTTGCAGAAGCGTCGATTGTTTTGCAAGATGCCGCTAGGATATTTCATGAAGAAAAGGACACCTTCAATATTATGAGCGCCCAAAATACATTGTCTATTTTATATAGTCAGAATAGTTTTTTTAAAGAAGCAAAGAAGGAGCGAGATGTTGCCATTGACTTGGCGGTAGCTAAAGGAAGTAACGGACATTTATTATCCATGTATTATAATGCGGCGACAGATGCGAGAAAGAAAGGTAATAGGGATGAAGAGATTGATAATTTAAAAAAAGCCATTTCGGCCAATGCCAAAGTAGAAAGCCCTGATGTTTATATTCCAAATTTATACGGGAGTCTGATCATAGCTTATTCCAAAATGGATAGTATATCCCTTGCTAAAATTTGGATCGACAAATTAGAGGCTCATCCAGATAAATACACTGAAGGTCAGGCTAGAATTCCCTATATCAAAAGTTTGAAGCATTATTATTTTGCTAAAAATAATTATAAAACAGCGCTACAGTATGGAGAGGAGCACTTGATAAACGCACTTGAAGGGTCCCAGTATGAAGACATTCAGAATGCTCAGAAGTTTTTAGCCACAACATATGATCACTTAGGCAATGAAAGACTAGCGTATCGTCACTTTAAGGCCTATTATGCTATCAAAGATTCTATTAACGATGTGCAAAAGATACACGCGTTATCCTATTACCAGACTTTGTATGAAACTGAAAAAAGGGATGCCAAAATTTTGGCACAACGAAGTGATATTGAATTGCTTGATGCAAAAAATGAGATTAGAGGTCAATGGATGCTTTTTGGAGGACTTGGTCTAGCTGCCATTTTTGGTTTAATAATTTTAATTCGTTCCAAGAATGCTGCCCATCAAAGGCGATTATTACAAGAACGGTTTTCTCAAGACTTAATATTGGCGCAGGAGGAGGAACGGAAACGGGTTGCACGGGAATTGCACGATAGTGTAGGACAGAAGTTGATGTTGTTAACAAAGAAAACGAGAGAAAAAGATGATGCAGATATGACTTCATTAGCGAACGGCACACTCGGAGAGTTAAGAAGTATTGCACGTGGCTTACATCCTTCTACGTTGGATAAATTAGGGTTTACAGGGGCAGTAGAAGCGATGATTAATGAATTAGATTCCCATTCTAATATTTTTTTTACACATGAAATTGAGAATATAGATGAGGATTTATCAAGAGAGAGTGCCTTACATTTGTATCGTATTATTCAGGAAGTGCTTACTAATATGGTAAAGCATTCCAAGGCGAAATCAGCTTCTATAGTATTAGAAAGAGATGTAAATAGTATTAAGACCGCAATAAAAGATAACGGTCAAGGGTTTGTATTGGCCGAAAAGATCAATCAGGCTACAAGTCTAGGTATGAAAACATTGATGGAACGGGCCAAAATAATAAAATCAAAAATATCAATAACTAGTAATAAAAATAAAGGAACTGAAGTTGTATTAATTACCCCAGTAGCTTAATATGAACAAACGAGATTTACGATTGGTCATCGCAGATGACCACCCACTACTATTAAAGGGCCTCCAAGATGAATTGGAAGCAAGCCATTACAATATCATCGCATGTGCTAACGATGGTGAAGAAGCTTTGAAAAGTATTTTATCACTTAGACCAGACATGGCACTATTGGATATTAATATGCCATTGTTAACTGGATTTGAAGTGGTTAAAGAAGCTATTGCACAGGGCACAAATACAAAATTTATTATACTCTCTTTTCACGATGAGTCGGATTATATTGTGCAAGCGTTGTCTATTGGTGTCAAAGGATATTTGCTTAAGGAAGACTCTTTCAGGGAAATAGACATGTGTATCGATACCGTGATGCGCGGAGGTGAGTATTTGAGCAACTCTTTGGATAATTCAATACTGAGTTCTACGACAGAATCCTTAGCGTGCCTCAAGTTTTTAACCCCTTCGGAGCTTACTATTTTAAAGCAAATTGCCAAAAGGAGAACCACACAAGAAATTGCCGATACACTGGTTATTTCTAGACGTACCGTAGAGAAACACCGAAGTAATATTATTTCTAAATTGACTATTCCTACAGGGACTAATTCACTTACACATTGGGCCTTGATGAATAAAACTTTTATTCTGGATTTTTAGATTGGTGACTTACTTTCTTATAAATTCTAACAAAAGGCTATATTTATACATCAAAAATTACCAAGCCTTCTGAGACAGAAAGTGACTCATATTATATTCTCGTTTTTCCTATTTCTCTGCGCGCTTTCTTTCGGGCAATCAGAAAAGGCTTTTCATAAGGTCTTTACAGAACAAGATGGTTTAGAAATAGACGTTATCAAGGCAATGACTTTTGATGATGATGGGTTTTTATGGATAGGAGGAAAGATATTAGACATTAGAACAATTGTTCTAAGTGATAAACAACAATGTTTGCAGCGATTTAATGGGTCCTCTTTTCATACCATTTATTTTCCTCCTAAGTTAGGACGTGTCATAGATGTTGAGCAAATTTATAAGAGATTTGACGGAAAATTTTATCTAAAGTTAGGAACTCAAGAAGGGGCTGTATTAACTCTTTTTGATCCTTACGACCTGTCATTTGCGAAGATTCAGTTACCCAAGACCCCGTCCTTTAACCCAATTACCTCCAATGTCTTTTATTACAATAATCAAGAATATATTCTCACTCAAATTGACCGGTTCATAACTGTGAACATTTTAGAGAAGGATTTAAGTTTAGTGCCTTTGTTTACTTTTACTCATGACGAAAATAAGTTTAGATTAGACCCCACGTCAGTGTTCATTCCTAAACAGGAGTATTGTTTGATTGGTGACGATAACTTTCCAGTTTCAATTTTCGATTGGGATGGAACTTTAATCCATAAATATTCATCTGCTTCTTTTATTACTGAAAGAGATTCTCACGGTCAGAAATTCTGGATTGAAGATGTTTTCGTTAAAGATTCTATTGAGTTTGTTTTTTTCTCGTTGTTTACCGAAAGTGATGTTGAGAAAGTACCATGTGTTTGTGTCGCAAAGTGCTTGGTGCTGAGAGTATGAAGACAAATAAACTACAAGATCATTTGAAGTCTGTCCACTCTGAGCATGTTAATGAGGGTTCAGATTTTTTCTAATGACAGAGAAAATGTTTGAAGTGTGCAGGCTCAAATTTTAGTGGA
>JAHZIZ010000292.1 GCA_022601215.1 Bacteroidota bacterium | reverse complement strand
GTAATTATAGACTACCCATATTGGAAAACAATTCTTTGTTGTTATATAATCCTCAGCGAGAACTCCCTATTGAGGTTTCTATACAGGGGCATTCTTGGGTACTTTCGGTTTTAATCCCTATTAAAAAGTTTCACAGTTTATTTTCTTCCGAAGCACATTACATAACCTTTTTAAGTGATGAGAATAAGGATAGAAAGTATTATAAAGATGGAAAAATTTCCCCCTCGATGGCTATAGTGCTCAATCAGTTGGTAAATTTTAACCTACATCCTTCCATCAAGTCTTTGTATTTCAAAGGGAAGGCCTATGAATTATTGAGTTTATATTTTAATAGAGAAGAGGATGTTGATGTGGAACAATGCCCGTTTTTAGTAGATGAACACAACGTTGCCAAAATTAAAAAAGCCAAAGAGATTGTCATTTTCAGAATGGCCGAGCCACCTACCCTTCAGGAGTTGGCGGATGAAATTCAACTTCCAATTAATAAGCTTAAGGAAGGGTTTAAGCAAATTTATGGTGATAGTGTCTTTAGCTTTTTGTTCGATTATAAAATGGAAGTCGCTCGACAATTACTAGCAAGCGGAAGTCATAATGTCAATGAAGTTGGATTAAAGGTTGGATATAGTACGGCCAGTCACTTTATAACAGCCTTTAAAAAGAAATTTGGTACGACACCTAAAAAATTTGTTATGGGCTTATCTGGTTAGGGTTTTAACTTTACCAACTTTTTAAGAAACCTTAGCCGTTCTAGTTGTATTTTTGTGTTTCCGAAAATTACCACTTATGAAGAAAGGCGTACTTCTTGTAAATCTGGGCTCTCCAGATAGTACCAACCCTAAAGATGTAAAAAAGTATCTCGATGAGTTTTTAATGGACCCTCGAGTAATTGACTTGCCAAAGTGGGCGAGAATATTATTAGTTCGTGGCATCATTTTAAATACCCGTCCTAAGAAATCGGCTGAAGCATACGCCAAAATTTGGTGGGAAGAAGGATCTCCATTAATCGTATTAAGTGAACGGCTTCAGAAAAAAGTACAAGAGCGAGTAAATGTACCGGTGGCCTTAGCCATGCGATATGGTAGCATGACATTAAAAAAGGGAATCCAGGAATTAGTGGATCAAGGAGTAACCCATGTTAAAACGGTTCCCTTGTATCCGCAATTTGCTATGGCTACAACGGAGACAATAGATGTGAAGGTAGATGAATTAGTTGCCCAATTTTTTCCAGGAATAACGATTACTAGGACACCCGCCTTTTATCATAAAAAGGATTATGTTAAGGTGTTATCAGAGAGTATTAAAAAACAGCTGGAAGGTCTTGACTATGAACATTTGTTGTTTAGCTATCATGGCGTGCCTGAAAGGCACATAAGGAAAAGCGACATTACGGGCGGGAATTGTAAAATGGATGGCAAGTGCTGTTTTAAAATGGGCTCTAAACAGCATGAGTTCTGCTATAGGCATCAATGTGAAATTACCACCGTAAACGTGGCAAAATATTTAGGGCTTAAAAGAGGAACCTATTCTACATCCTTTCAGTCTCGACTGGGATTTGATCCATGGTTGCAACCTTACACAGATAGAACTATTGAGCGTTTTGGCAAACAGGGAATGAAAAAAATGGCCATCGTAACGCCGGCGTTTGTAAGTGATTGTTTAGAAACTTTGGAAGAAATAGCCATGGAAGGTCAGGAGATTTTTCATGAAGTAGGTGGTGAGGAATTCACCACGATTCCTTGTTTAAATGATGGAGACGATTTTGCACAGTTAATCGCTAACTGGATTGAAGAATGGCGTATAGTGTCCATTGAAACCGCCATCGCCTAAGCTCATGGCTAAAAATTCTACAAAACTCGGAACAGAGTCTATTAGCACTTTGTTGGTGCAACAGGCAGTACCGGCATCTATTGGGATTCTAGTGATGAGCCTCAATATGATTGTAGACACCATTTTTGTGGGTCGTTGGATAGGCTCCATGGGGATTTCCGCCATTACCGTTGTAGTACAACCCACCTTTTTTATAGCTGCGATAGGATTGGCATTAGGAATAGGAGGAAGCTCTGTCTTATCTCGTGCTCTAGGGGCGGGCAATTATAATAAAGCACTTAAGGTCTTCGGAAATCAATTGAGCCTTACATTGACTATCTCGGGTGCCCTAGCCATTCTTGGCCTGGTCTTTCAAGATTCTTTGATCGAATTTTTTGGAGCAGCACCAGCGTTTAAAGAATTAGCACTTACCTATTATCGGATTGTGCTTTATGGTATTGTAATGCTGGCTTTGTGTATGATGGGCAACAATGTGATTCGTGCCGAGGGAAAACCAAAATTTGCTATGTATGCTATGTTGTTACCTGCCATAGGTAACATTATTATGGATTATATACTTATTAAAGTATATGGTATGGGAATGGAAGGTGCCGCGTGGGCTACTTTTATAAGCTACGGCATTTGTTTTGGGTTTATTTTTTGGTTTTTTGTTTTTAAAAGTGAATTGCGACTAAAATCCAAGTCGTTGTTATTGGACACTAAACTAGTAAAAGAAATAGCAGGATTAAGTTTTGTTACTCTGGCGAGACAAGGCGTTATTGCTGTTTTGGGAATTTTATTAATTCGTGTATTAATTGCCCATGGAGATCCCTTAGATGTCGCTTCCTATGGAATTATAAGCAGAATGCTCATGTTTGCGCTATTCCCGGTTATTGGAGTAAATCAAGGGTTTTTACCAATTGCAGGCTATAATTATGGAGCAAGACAGTATGGTAGAGTTAGAGAATCGATCCAAACGTCTATTAAGTATTCGGGAATATTGGCCTTAGTGATTTTTATGCTGATTATGGCATTTCCGTCGAGCCTAGTTTCTTTATTTATTAGCAATGCTGACACTTTAGATGCTGACACCTTAGCCAACAATGCTGAGATTATGAGACGAACTCCAAATGCACTGCGTTGGGTGTTTGCTGCGACTCCTGTGATTGTCATTCAACTTATTGGAACTTCCTATTTTCAAGCCATTGGTAAAGCCACTCCAGCTTTATTACTTGGATTGACTAAACAGGGGTTTTTCTTAATTCCTTTACTCTTACTATTACCTAATTTTATAGGTGTTTTTGGTGTTTGGGTTTCCTTTCCTATTGCCGATGTTCTATCTACTCTTGTAACGGGATATTTTCTTCAGAAGGCGGTCAAAACAGATCTCGCTGCGACATAAAAAAAGAGCCCAAAATTGGACTCTTTTATTTATTGTTTAAGGGTAAATTACCAAATGCGAACTCTTTCTTCGGGTGCTAACCACATTCCGTCACCTTCTTTGATATCGAAAGCCTCATAAAAAGAATCAATATTTTGCAAGGGTTGTGTTGCTCTGTATCGTCCAGGAGAATGAGGATCTGTTTTAATCTGTGTACGCAATGCATCTTCTCTTGATAATGTTCTCCAAACCGTGGCCCAGCTCATGAAGAAACGCTGTTCGGCAGTAAAACCATCAATATCAGCTGGCCTACCATTATCACTAAAGAATTTCTGTAAGCCATCATAAGAACCTAAAACGCCTCCTAAGTCACCAATGTTTTCACCTAATGTGAACTTTCCATTAATGTATACGCTATCCAACACTTCAATGGCATCGTACTGAGCTGCTAAAGCGTCACCTCTTTCTGTAAATTGAGCTAAATCTTCATCACTCCACCAATTCACAAGGTTTCCGTTCGCATCAAAACGAGCGCCACTATCGTCAAAGGCGTGTGAAATTTCATGTCCAATCACAGCTCCAATACCGCCATAGTTAACAGCTTCATCCGCTAAGTAGTCATAGAAAGGAGGCTGCAAAATGGCGGCCGGAAATACGATTTCGTTATTTAATGGATTGAAATATGCGTTTACCGTTTGAGGAGACATTCCCCATTCTGTTTTATCAACAGGTTCCCCGATTTCACTTAGATTTTTATCTTGACCCCATTTTCCAACGGCCATCATATTTTCGAAATATGAATTATCTGCCGTTACGGTCATATTAGAGTAATCTTCCCAATCATTTGGATATCCAATTTTTACGGTGAATTTGTCAAGTTTTTCAACTGCTTTCACCTTAGTACTATCACTCATCCAATCCAACCCTTGAATACGATCTTGGAAAGCAGCGATTACATTAGCAATCATTTTTTCCGCTTTTTCTTTTGCTTCTGGTGGAAATTTTTCGTCCACATACAATTGCCCTAAGGCTTCTCCTACTGATCCGTTAACTGTAGCCAAAGCTCGCTCGTCTGCAGGGCGTTGCTCTTTATCACCACGAAGGTATTTTCTATAGAATTCCCAGTCTGCCACTTCAATTTCTTCAGTTAGTAACCCGGCGGCATTGTTAAAAGTATCCCATCGAACGAGGGTTTTAACGTCCTCAATTGGAGTGTTTTGAAAGAAGGTTTCCAAGGCGATTAGATACTTTGGTTGAGTAACGATAAGTGTATCTAATTCTTTTTTAATGTCAAGATCTACAATCAACTTCGAAATACTAACTGACGGTAATAATTCTTGAGCTTCGGCAATACTTTTTGGATTATTGAAGTTACGTGCATCGCGGCTTTGAACTTTGTCCAAACGAGGTAGTGCTAATTGTGTTTCCATTTCCAGAATCTTATCGGCAGAAGCTTTTGCTGCGGCCTCACTATCTCCTAAAAATTGTAACATTCGTGCCACGTGCTTTTTGTACTCTTCACGAATTTCTTTTGACTTGTCATCTTGATCCAAGTAGTAATCACGATCTGGAAGGCCTAAACCTCCTTGCCATAAATAAGCCGCATTCATAGAACTGTCGTTTAAGTCGGCAGAGGCTCCAATTCCAATAAAAGGAGAAGAGGCCGCTGGGTCTTTCGCTAAAACGGTTTGAAGGTCTGCGATCGTATTTATGGAAGCAATAGCATCCAGACTGGATTGTAATGGAGCAATACCTGCTTGGTTACGCGCTTCCATATTCAATTTCGAATCGAAAATATACATGGCCTTAGCCTGATCAGTTTCAGGAGCATATTTGCCACTTTCTTTAGCCTTAGCCAATATCTCTAACACATCTGCATCTGTTGATTTACGTAATACAGAAAAACCACCCCAACTTGAGCGATCTGCTGGGATTTCGGTATCCTTCATCCAGGTACCATTTACATAATTGTAAAAGTCATCTTTTGGGTTGACCAAAGTATCCATATTGGCCAAAATAAGACCGTGTGGTGTATCATCCACTTGGGCTGTTTGTTTTTTATCTCCACAAGAACTCATGACTATAAGTAAGGCACCAAGTCCAAAGAAGTTATTGATAATTTGTTTTTTCATTGTATTGATTTTAGTTACGTATATGTAGTCTATTAAATTATTTGTTACAGTGTTTTGTTATTTCTGATCTCGCAATTCTAATTGTTGAATGGAATCGAGATAGTTTCGTTGTTTTTCCAATTCTTTTTTTTCATTTTCAACGCGTTGCAAGTCGATACCATCCTTTTGAAATTTTTCGTTAATCTGAACAACAAAATTGTTCACAGCTGCTTGAGTTTCGGCTATTTGCATCTCGATTTTGGTGCTATCTATTCTTCCTTTATTGGCTTCTAGCTCCAATAATTTTAGTCGTGTTTTTATAACTCGTATACGAGATCCAATTGATCGAGTGATTAAAGTGTCTGGAAGTTTGGTTCTAATTGAGTCTGTGTATTCCAGTAGCAACCTTGTATTATCCTTAAGTTCCTCAAGGGTTAAATTTTTCAAACCTGTCATAGTGGTTTCAAATTCAGAATAAAACAACCAATTGGCTGTAATTTCTTGAACATTGTTTGATACTCTTGGAAACGCATAGGCTGTTTTACCGTAGCGAAGGGTATCTAGCTGGACATCTTGTAAAGGAAGCTCATTTTCTTCAGAAGAACCACAGGAAAAGATTGTGATCACAAATGTGAGTATAACAATTATGGGAGTAAGGTATTTCACAGCAGGACAAATATAAAGTTTCTATCTTCAACCTCTGTTAATTTTTAGGTAAAGAATTGACGAATATACTTATATTTACGCCGCCTAAATCACCCCAAACCGCAAGATAATTATGATGAAAAAAAGAATACTTATTATTGGTGCCTGCGGACAAATAGGAACCGAACTTACTGCACAACTTCGTAAGAATTATGAGCCACATAAGGTAATCGCAAGTGATATTCGAGAAGGGGATGCCGCTATGCTCGAAGCTGGACCTTTCGAAATTTTAGATGCGACGGATTATGATGCTATTGAAGAAGTAGTCGCACGTTATGAAATCACCGATGTGTATTTAATGGCAGCAATGCTATCAGCAACAGCCGAGAAATTTCCAATGCGGGCTTGGAACCTCAATATGGATTCGCTATTTAATGTATTGAATCTCGCAAAGGATAAGAAGATTGAGAAAATATTTTGGCCTTCAAGTATTGCTGTTTTTGGACCTACCACGCCAAAAGAACAGACTCCCCAATTTACGATTATGGAACCGTCTACTGTCTACGGAATAAGTAAACAAACAGGGGAACGTTGGTGTGAATATTATCACAATAGATATGGAGTGGATGTACGAAGTATAAGATATCCAGGTCTTATAAGTTACACAACATTGCCAGGAGGGGGAACTACAGACTATGCGGTGGATATTTATCACAAGGCGCTAAAACATAATAAATACGTTAGTTTTTTAAATGAAGAAAGCACTCTTCCTATGATGTTTATGGATGATGCTATTAGGGCGACCATTGGTATCATGGAAGTGCCAAGTGAGCAAGTTAAAATTAGAAATTCTTACAACTTGGCTGCTATGAGTTTTAACCCAAAAGAAGTTGCAGCGAGTATTCAGCATCATTTACCAGATTTTGAAATTGGCTACGAACCCGATTTTAGACAGGCGATCGCTGATTCTTGGCCCAAGTCGATTGATGACAGCGAAGCCCGCAAAGACTGGGGTTGGCGTCATGAAGTAGATTTGACAGAAATGACCAAAATAATGCTGGATAATTTAGGAACTAATTAAATGGTATTCTATAATTATCTTTTCTGTAAGTGAATAAGGACCTGGTTTAATTACCAGAAAATAGATTTCACTATCTAGGAATTCAACAGCCTCTTTAAACTAATAAATACATCTGCAGAGAAGATGATTAGATAAAGTAAGCCATAAAAAAAGGCCCCATTTGGGACCTTTTATTCTTTATTTAATGGATTTACAACCTCACAATCTTAAAAGTCTGTGAACTTGTTTCGGAAGATAATTTCAGTAAGTATACACCGCTAGCAAAATTGCTATAGTCAATGGTTTTGCTTCCCGTTATGTTTTGCTCTTTGCTTACCAATTGACCTTGTAAGTTAAATATTTCTATGCTATAATTCTCCAATGGAGTGGTAATGCTCAAAATGTCTTCAACTGGATTTGGGAAAATACTAAAGTCTTTGTTAAGGTTGTCTTCAATGGCCAATGTGCCTTCAGCAATACTTATTTGAAGGTCATCAAAATAAAATCCATCTCTATTTACTTGACTATCCGATCTAAATTCGAAGCGCACTAGAATTTCTTCACCTAAGTAATCACTTAAGTTAATCTCTTCTTGGATCCAGTCGTTTTGAACGCCATCATACAAAGGCTCTCCTTCTGGTTGAAATCCATTATCACTACCGGCATTGGTATAATTACCACATTGAGGGGCCCAGGTGGTTCCTCCATCTGTAGACACTTCAATTTGCGCATAATCCCATCCATTTTCAATATCCCATTTTGCATAGAAAGAGAGATTTGCGGCAATGGCATTGGTTAGATCTATTTCACTACTCAACGCTATGGTTTCATTTGCGTTTCCTGGGTAGTTTCCATTAGCCGATTCAGTAATAGAACTAGAAGGCGAAACAAAAGTGCTTGTCGTTACATCCCAACCATTGTTATTGTAATTAGTTGAGGTACTATCTCCTGGATCTTGGAAAATAGGCGTGAGGTTACCGTATTTTTTAGTGATGAGGGTAACAGAATTGTAGGTGCCATTATTCACGATGAGTTCGTATACAATATCATCTCCTGTTTGTATTGAGGCGTCTAAACCATATGAAATAGTTCCGCTCTCAATATCTAATGTGTTCATTCCATTAAAGGCAACTGGAGGCCCTAAACTAATTATGTTGTCTGAAATAGCATTCATGCTCACTACAAAATCGCCAGTACCAGAAAGACCGAGTCTTCTTAAGTCAAAAGTTGCATCTCCTGGATTGTTTTCTCCTATAAATTGCGGTGCCGTATCGATCAAAGCAGCATAATTATTAACCATTTTTGCGGCGGTGATATTGAGGTACATCATACTCTTGGCGATAGATTCAATCTGATTCGCTGGAGGCCAAAAAGAGGGTCCAATTTCTGGAGTAAACGAATAAACACCATCATGTGTACCTACGGTTCCATAGAAAAAATCGTCGCTATTTCCTGCCGCAGGGTACAAGTCTGATGAAATCATATTTTGATATCCGTTGCGAGATACCAGCTCTGCAGAAACTCCTTGGAATAAAGCGTCTTCGGGAGTGGGGACATTATCTGCGTAACCGTACGGATATAGCAGTAGGTTACCGTGAGAATGATTGTTGAAAGCCATCACGAAGTTGTGATTTTCGGCAAACCACTTCATCGCCTGGTTTTCTACTTCAGAAAAAGGTTCAGTTCCATGATAAATATCACTGCCACTATCGCTGGATGTTCCGGCACCTCCCCAAACCCCGTCATTAGGATCACCATTAATGAAATAATTGTAATTTCTGTTGTTGTCTACACCATGCCCATTTTTTCTGTTTTTTCGCCAAAAACCACCACCATTGGGATCTGTTTTTTCGTTATAGAGATATCCATCTACATTGATAACAGGAACAAAATAAAGCTCAGTGTTATCGACAATACTCTGGATCTCAGGGTCCGTATCGTAGTTCTCTAATAAATACCACATGTAGAAAATTAACTGGGAAAGCGAGTTAGGCTCTCTGGCATGATGGATAGCGGTATACAATATTTGTTGCTCCCCTTCATTGTTCGCATTGGGGTTGTCGCTTATTTTTACCCACTTAATCCCATTTCCTCCAATAGGTGGTGACGTACTATTATCGGGTTGCCCTTCTGTAATAAAGTTGGAGATATTTTCTTTGGCAGTAATTAAATTTGGGTAAGCCGACTGCATTTCATCAAGTTCATCAAGCATTTCCTGATAGGTGAAATACCCTCCCATACTTCCTTGATGAAAGTTCTCTGGAGTCTCATAATTATTACTATTATCATCGCAACTTGGGTTATCAAATTTCGATAGTGTCCCTTTTTTGTTTTCGGCTAAGAAATGTGCTTTTGCGTCTTCAATAAGGACTTCGACCTGAAAACCATTAGCACGAGCTCGTGCTAATTCCGAAACGGAAAATTCTGAGATCACAAAATGCCCTTTTTTATGTGTGCCATGTTCAATGGGGACATCCAACGCAGCAAGTGTTTGAAGACTTTTTCCTTGATATGAAATTTTAGCACGTTGGTAAATTTCCTGTACATCTTGACCTGTCGCGAGAAATGATATAAGAAGTGTAAGCGTAAGAAGTAATGATTTCATTGTTAGGCGTTTTTAATGATAAGCTTGGGCTGTGTAGTAAATATAACCATCTTACTAGTAAAAATCACCAGATATGAGAATTTTATGAAGACCTCATCCTTATTGATTTTTGATAATTCTTGCGCTAAAAATCAAAAAACCCATTCTTCTTAGAAGAATGGGTTTTAAAAAGGAACTAAAAATGATTGATACGAATTTAGTTGTAGTTTTTAATCATTTCATTGTAACCTGGAAAGTCATTTGGATGCAAAAGGGCTTGTGCCTCATTTTGAACTAGCTCAATAACTTTGAAGTCAGGCCCTGGTTTTGTTTGTACGATGTATTTGTATTCACTTGTTGCACCTTTTGTGTTTTTACTTTTAAAGGTATAGCGATAGGTATAAGACGCAACATCATTTGCTTTGTCACCTAAACCTTCAGTAAGTTGATCGATTTCTAACAAGATTTTTTCGTACTTCTCAATTTCAGCTGTTAGACTGTTTACTTTCTCCTCCACATACATCGATGGCTTTTCAACTTTGTACTTAAGCTGTTTCTCAAGATTAGCCTTATCGGCTTTCAAATTCATGGTGTAAAAGTTCTTGTGGTACTCAACATTCTCTTTGTAAAGTACAGAATCGGTAAGCTTTAGCGCTCCAAATTGATAACTATCTGGGGCATGTAATCTCTTAAGTAAGGAGGCCTCAATGTTTGTTTTGACAATTTCTTGCTGATCAGCTTTTTTAGATGATTCGCAAGACGTTAGACCGAAAAATAACACAGTTATTCCAGTCCAAAAAAGGGGTTTTAATTTGTTCATAGGTTGTAGTGATTTGGTATAATTTGACACGAATTTATAAAGAAGTTATATATAATCCAAGAAATGAACGAACTACAGAAAATTCTTTCAAATAAAACTTTCAAATAAATATTAATCGATTAAAGGCATAAAAACAAGACAAAAGAATCATCAAATGAAAGAAAAACCCTAATAATAGGGAGCTTGAGAAAGAAATCTATCGGTGTTTCAAATCGGAAAATTGCAGAATTGTAATGGATTTGTTCATTGTAAAAATGTCAGTTTATTTTTAATACATAAGAACCATTTATGACCTCATAGAAGGTTATGTGAATTTAAGATGAGATTTTTATGGGATTTAACAGGCTCAATTCCTCAAAACTGATGAATGACAGCGGTTGTTGCCTAAGGTAAAATTGTATATTTATGATACCCAAGCATTTATGATTTGGTTTACCACATCATAAATGCAAATACAAACCTAATATCAAAATTATGAAAAGTAGAAAATTAAGAAAAAGAGCGCAAAGGCGTATTACCAAGGTTTTAAAAATACAAAATTGGTCCATCCCGATTTGTGTATTGCTTTTATTGATGGGAACTCCTTTTGCGTTCCCACATGGCACAGTGACTAGTCCTCCAAGTAGAATATGGAATTGTTATCTTGAGAATCCAGAAAACCCAACTTCTGAAGCTTGTATAGCTGCGGTCAACTCTCATGGTTCACAGCCATTATATGACTGGAACGAAATTAACCAACCCAATGCGGATGGCGAACATATGTTATATGTTTTCGATGGTAATTTGCCCAGTGGAGGTCGACCTGATAAGTATGGAGGAATGGATCAAGTAAGATCAGATTGGGTGGCGACTCCCGTTTCGGCAGGACCATTTACGGTTACTTGGACTAATACGGCTCCTCATGAATCTGAGTATTACGAAGTGTATATAACGGCGGCAAACTGGTCGCCAGATCAACCGCTAACATGGGATAGCTTAGAACTCCTAGTGCGGACAGATCCAAGTCCACCTGCTGAGAGTGTTGACATTGACGTGGTTTTGCCTCCTCGAGCTGGAAAACATGTGATTTATAGTATTTGGCAACGATCGGATAGTCCTGAGGCTTTTTATTCCACAAGCGATGTCGATTTTGGATTATTATCCATTGATGATTCTGAAGCGGCCGCTGGGATATTGGAAGTATGGCCCAACCCTGCAGATGGAGGGATCCTACACCTTGGACTTACAGGAGCAACAACTACCAGCTATTCCATCTATAATTTATTAGGTGAGAAGGTAGTAGAGAGCGATTTTAGTGAAACGATAGATGTTTCAGGTTTAGTCGCTGGAGTTTATTTGATTGTAGTTGAAATAGAAGGCCGAAAATTGGTTACACACTTCATTATCGAATAAGTTTTAAACTAAAAAATACAGTCAAAGCCTTACTTTTTAAGTAGGGCTTTTTTTAAGATAGAAAGCGAGACTCTTGTATCGTAACTTCAAAAATGGAAGGGACGAGCTAATTTTTATTGCTTCAGAATCTTTTTAGTATAAAATCTGCCATAACTGTCTTCCATTTTTACAAAATACAATCCAGGGGCACTTCTACTTAAATTTAAAGTGCCTTGTTTATTGACGCCAGTCTCATTTAATAACTTGCCAGTGGAGTCGTATATCCTTACTTTGACAAAACCAAGGTTGGTTTCAATCTTGATATTATGAATGAAAGGGTTGGGAGAAATCGAGATGAAAGGTGAGAGATTGTCTTCAGATACACCGAGGGTCCCACCTATTATTTTTATGGAACCGTCTGGATCGAATGGGTCTGACCATTTTTCATTGGT
>JAHZIZ010000291.1 GCA_022601215.1 Bacteroidota bacterium | reverse complement strand
GTACTCAGGCGGTAGTAGGTTGTGGACATTTTGTGGCAACGCTACGAAGAGAAGTGTTTGTGAAAGCGCCGAATATCCAAAGCAATATGGCCTATGCCAGTAGTGCAGACAGAGATTATATCGATATCCCAAATGATCAAGCTGGTGGGTGGAGATTGGCAACGCCTCAGTCGTTCGCTTACCATATTGGGAATACTCCTGAAGCTTGGATGGAAACTATATTTCAGAATGTGAAAGGATCTGATGAAATTCTTGCAGCAGTACCTGCTTTTAAACGCCTTGGCGTTCCTCTTTCTGTTAAGAGAACCGTTAACAAATTATGGCTTAATCGCTATCTTAGACCTGTCTTTTTTAAGTATCTTGGACTCCAAGAAGGACATAAGGAATATTAAACTAATAACCATAAACCACCTAATTTGATTACGACTATTGCCGAAATAGGACAAGCCCATGATGGAAGCCTAGGAATGCTTCATGCATATATAGACGCTGTGGCAAAAACGGGGATGACAGCCATAAAGTTTCAGACGCATATTGCGGAAGCTGAAAGCAGCATTTATGAGCCTTTTCGCGTGAAATTTTCGAAGCAGGATACTACTCGATTTGAGTACTGGAAACGAATGGAGTTCACCCAAGAACAGTGGATTGATATAGGGAATCATTGTAAAGAAGTGGGGCTCACTTTTATGTCAAGCCCTTTTAGTAATAGCGCTGTTGACATTTTAGAAAATGCTGGAGTTGAGATTTACAAAGTGGGGAGCGGAGAAGTGAACAACTTTTTACTGCTCAAAAAAATCATTACCACAGGGAAGCCAATTATCATTTCGAGTGGGATGAGTTCTTTGTCCGAATTGGATGAAACTGTTTCCTTTTTGAAGAAACACAATGCGACTTTTTCAATACTACAATGTACTACAAGTTATCCAACGCTTCCGGAACAATATGGCTTAAATGTCATTGCTGAACTAAAAGAACGCTATGGAGTGCCAGTAGGTTTTTCTGATCATTCAGCGAAAATTGCAACAGGAATAGCGGCGGTAGCTTTGGGAGCTCAAATTCTAGAATTTCATGTTGTATTCAGCAAAGAGCAATTTGGTCCCGATGTAGCTTCGTCTTTAACAATAGAGGAAGCTAAAGAGATGGTTGCTAGTGTAAATGATATTACTATTGCCCTGGAGCATCCTATTGACAAAACAAACAATGAGGCGTTTGATACGCTAAAAAATATATTCGAAAAATCGCTGGCGGTTAATAAGTCACTTCCAAAAGGATATGTGCTCACCTTTGACGATTTAGAAGCAAAGAAGCCCAAAGGTTACGGGATTCTCGCTTCACAATTTGAAACAATTTTAGGTAAGAAAATCAACAAAGATCTTAAGCAGTGGGATTTTTTAACCGAAGATGATATTGACTAACCTATGAGTAAGAAAAGAAAAATATGTGCCGTAATCACGGCTAGACCCTCTTACAGTAGGGTGAAATCTGCTTTGATGGCGATTAGAAATCATCCGGATCTGGAGCTGCAGTTGGTCGTTGCGGGATCCGCTCTTTTGGATAGATATGGTAATGCTGTTACGTTTATCGAAAAAGATGGCTTTACGATAAATGAGAAAGTTTTTATGGTGTTGGAAGGGGAAAATAAAACGGCCATGGCAAAAACTACGGGTTTAGGGGTAATGGAGTTGGCCAATGTGTTTTATAATCTGGAACCCGATGCCGTGCTTACTATTGCAGATCGTTTTGAAACCATTGCCACTTCCATTGCTGCAGCGTATCAAAATATACCTCTTATCCATCTACAGGGTGGGGAAGTTACTGGTAACATTGATGAAAAGGTGCGTCATGCAAATACTAAGCTCGCCGATATTCACTTCGTAACTTCAGAAGATGCCAAACAACGGGTGGTAAAAATGGGAGAGGACGAAAATTATGTGTTTAATACAGGATGTCCTTCCATTGATTTAGCTGCGGGCATCTCAGAAAATCCTAGATTGGATTTTAATCCGATTGAAAAGTACGGCGGTGTCGGTGCGTTGTTTTCGGCAGATGAAGATTATATTGTAGTCATGCAACATCCAGTTACTACGGAATACGATCAAGCTAAAATTGATGTAAAAAAAACCTTGAGTGTTGTAGATGCGCTTGATATCCCTACGTTTTGGTTTTGGCCAAATGTAGACGCAGGTGCGGATGGAACATCCAATGGAATTCGTTCTTATAGAGAAGAGCATAACCCTACAAACATTCGTTTCTTTAAAAATATGGAACCAGATGACTTTCTGAAGCTATTAGTAAATAGTAAATGTTTGATAGGAAATAGCAGTGTTGGAATAAGAGAATGCTCTTTTTTGGGAGTGCCAGTAGTTAATATTGGAAGTCGGCAAAACAGAAGACTTCGAGGGGATAACGTAATCGATGTAGATTATGAAACGGAAGCAATTAAAAAGGCTATTCAAACACAAATAAATACACCCACCGCAACCCAAAGTGCCATTTATGGAAATGGGAATAGTGGCCATCAAATAGCCAATATTTTGGCCACCATTGAGCTGCGTTTCCACAAAACGATTTCGTATTAATGAAGATACTCGGACTCATACCAGCTCGGGGAGGGAGTAAGGGAATTCCTTACAAAAACCGAAAGAAACTAGGGGGTAAACCCTTGTTGGAGTATACGGTTGAAGCAGCTCTTGGCGCTAGTTTATTAGACACTATTGTCTTTTCTTCTGAAGATGCTACTTTAATAAATATGGCTAAGGAATTAGGTGTTTCTGTACCTTTTATTCGTCCAGCAGAATTAGCTTCAGATACTGCCGGATCCTTAGAGGTGGTGCAACATGCTGTTCAATTTCTTGCCCAGAAGGGACAGCATTATGATGCAGTTTGCCTGCTGCAAGTGACCACTCCGTTTCGCACTTCCGAAGATATTGATACTGCTATTGAAAAGTTTAAAAATGAAGGAAATGATAGCCTCATTTCAGTACAGGAGGTGCCTAGTCATTACAATCCGCATTGGGTATTTATGCCCAAGGATGGGGGCTTGAAAATTGCCACTGGAGAGAAAGAGATTATAAAACGGCGTCAAGAATTACCTGAAGCCTATATAAGGGATGGAGCTATTTATATTACAAAAACGGATGTGTTGCTCAAACGACAGTCTTTTTTTGGTGCTACTATTTCATATATGGTCTTACATCCCGAAACCTCTGTAAACATTGATACGATGGCAGATTGGCAAAAAGCTGAAGCCATTTTGAAAGAACATAATTTTTAAGTTTGAATACCTCAAATACCAATAATATAGAGACCAAAAAGGTATTGTTTTTAGTGCCAGACGGTGTAGGTGTGCGTAATTATTTATATTCTTCTTTGATTACTCAATTAAAATCGAAATGCAGTTTTACGGTATGGACGACCTTGAGTAAAGATGCCATTGATGAAGTAGCAACGATACATAATACCCATTTTAACTATAAACACATTACATTAGAGAAGGAATCCTTCAAAACGAGGTTTTATAGAGAATCGGCAAGGTTTGCACGACTAAAACGAACTGCTGCTCTGTACGATAATCCAACCGTATTACAGTCAAATTGGAATTTTAGACCAAAGACTCGTAAGCGTAGATTATTTCAAAAATTACCTCAAATAGTAGGACAGCTTGTTTCTGGAAAGTATGATAGCATCTTGAGTTTTGAGAAACGGGCACGAAATGCCTGGTCAAGACAGGTTATAGATTTTTATAAGAAGGCGCTACTAGAGGAACGCCCTGATGTACTATTTATAACACATCAGCGAGTGTATGCCTTAATGCCTATTTGTTTGGCAGCAAAAGAACTTGGGATTAAAGTAATAACTTGCATTTATTCTTGGGATAATACTCCAAAGGCGAGTCTTGGAGTTTGGGCAGATACATATGTAGTTTGGTCTTCATTAATGAAAGAACAGCTAAAAGACTTATATCCGGAGATTCCCCAAACGAATGTAGTGATTACAGGAAGTCCGCAATTCGAATTTTATGCAAATAATGGACTGCAAGAATCTCGAGAGCATTTCGCAAAGCAATACAACCTGGATATAAATAAACGCTGGGTTTGTTTTAGTGGTGATGATATTAAGACGTCTCCTTATGACCCTGCCTATTTAGAAGATGTTGCTCAGGCGGCGATGAAACTTGATCACGATGTACATATTGTATTTAGAAAGTGCCCGGTAGATTATAGCAATCGCTATGATGAAGTACTAGAAAAGTATGGAGATATTATTACCGCAATTGATCCTATTTGGGTGAGTAATACCGATAATTGGGGAGCTGTTTTTCCAAAAAAAGAAGATATTTCACTTTTAGTGAATGTGGTGAAACATTGTGATTTAGTGCTGAATTTAGGCTCCACAATGGCACACGACTTTGCCGTATACAACAAACCTTGTTTGTACTATAAATACGATCCAGTCACGAACAAAGATTGGTCCGTACATAAAACATATAATTATCAGCATTTTCGAAGCATGGATGGTCTTGAGCCCGTAGGATGGGTCGAGAATAAGGAAGCCTTGATATCTCAAATAAAGAAGGCCTTGGAACAACCAGAAACAGTAGGGCCCGATCGTCAAGAATGGATGGAGCGTATTGTACGACATCCTTTATCAGAATCCTCTAGATTAATAGCGAAACAACTCCTAGACATATGATCTCATTATTTTTAGCTGAAGGATTGTCTATAGATGCTGTAAAGGGGCATCGTTTTCCGCTCTTGGAAGTGCTAGAAACGCTTTCAGGTGAGTTCAAAATGGTGCTGAATTTTGAGGCTGCAGATTGGGTAGTGATTCCTATAAATATTCAATACTTATTCTTACATGGGAAAAAATTGGATTTTGAAGCCTTATCACAACGAGTTAAGGAATCGGGTAAACAACTATTATTGTTCTCCGGTAGTGATTATGGAATGACTTTTAAAGAGCCTCATATAACAACAGTTAGATTAGGTGGCTTTGCGTCTAAAATGAATCCTAAAACTTTCATCATGCCTCCTTTTATTGGAGATCCTTATGATAAGCTAGGCATGTCGTTTTCTGTATTGGATAAGATTAATAACCCCACAATAGGTTTTGTTGGCCACTCGAATGGAACATTGATAAAATGGTTAAAGGAGTTTGCGCTCTGGGCAAAAGGGAATTTTAATAGGATACGTGGCAATGACTATTCGGATTTACAATCTTTTTATCCATCCAGTAGAAAACGATATAACTATTTAGAAGCCTTGACGAAGTATTCAGGAATTACGACAAATTTTATCTATAGAAAACAATATAGAGCTGGTGCTGTGAGCCAAGACCAAAAAGAAAGGACGACTCTCGAGTTTTACCAGAATGTTCATGACAATATGTATACTTTCTGTATGAGAGGCACAGGAAATTTTTCGGTGCGTTTGTACGAAACTCTGGCCATGGGACGTATTCCAGTTTTAGTAAATACTAATGGGAAATTGCCTTTTGAAAATACCATTCCATGGGAACAACATGCCCTCATTATTGAGGAGCAAGAGATTTCACAGTTGCCAATGAAACTGGTTCAATTTCATCAGTCCAAATCTGATATTGAATTGAAAGAAATTCAATCCAGCAATAGAGTCTTATGGCAGAATTATTTAAGAAAAGAAGCGTTCTTTAGAACCCTTATTCAACATCTAAAAGAATAGAAATGCACATTGTTTATTTATCTGGAGAGTATGCGCTATGGGCCACTGGAGGTGTAGGAGTGTTTCTACAAACTATTGGTAGGGGTTTGGTGAAGGATGGTCATATGGTCACAGTGTTAGGAGTGGGTAATTCCAATGAAGAAATTGAGATAGATGATGAAGGTGTGCGAATTATACGTTTACCAAAAAACACTTCGAAACTGCCTAACTTTTGGATCAATTCAAAGCGTCTCAATGCTAGATTAAAGTCTATACACCAAGGAACGCCTATCGATATAATAGAATCTGCGGAAGGCGGATTGGCTTTTATCTCGAAAAGGCATCCAGCGAAGAAAATTATTAGGTTACATGGGGGACATCATTTTTTTGCGGAAGCAGAAAAAAGAGGAATTAATAAACGCAAAGGGATTATAGAATATCGCTCATTCAAAAAAGCGGATGCCTTTATTGCTATTTCCCAGTATGTGAAATCACATACTCAAAAATACCTTAGTTATCACGGAAAGCCAATTTCTGTTATTGCATCTGCTATTGATACGAACGTCCCAATACCCGATGTTGTGGCACAAAATGATAGAGTGCTTTTTGCAGGGACTATTTGTGAAAAAAAGGGGGTGCGGCAGTTATTGCAAGCGTTTAAGTTAGTTAGAGATAAATACCCTAATAAAGAATTGGAACTATATGGTCGTTTGAACTGGGTTTATCCAGATGGTGTTTTATACTTAGATAGGCTAAAGGAGGAACTAGCAATTGAATACTTTGAACAAGTTCATTTTAGGGGAAGTGTTCCCAGAAACGAGCTAGATGCAAAGTATGCAGCGGCATCTTTTTGTATCTTCCCATCTCATATGGAGACTCAAGGTCTTGTCTCTATTGAGGCTATGTTGTTAGAAAAGGCTGTTGTATTCTCAAAATATGGACCTGGTCCAGAGACAATAGAGCATGGTAAAACAGGCTTATTATGTGATGTGTATTCTCCTAATGATATAGCAGAAAAAATGATTTGGTGTATTGAAAATCCAGAAGAAGCTAGGCAATTAGGAGTGGCCGCAAGAAAAAAAGTAAAAGAAACCTATAATCTAAAGCGCATTCTAAATAAGAACATCGCTTTTTACAATACTTTATTGAATGAACGAATATAACCACTGTAAGTTGTGTGATGGAGCAGTGACCATGGAGAATAAAAAATACAATCTTGGACGTTGTCGGGATTGTGGTTTTGTTTTTTGCCTAACCCAATTTACTCAAGAAGAATTTATAAAGACGTATGACGATTTATATAATTCCTTGGGAAGTAGTTATGCAAGACATTCCGTAAATGAGTTTGAGTTATTAAAAAGTGGTGATGCTGTAAGCGTTGGGCACAATAGATCACGTTTGATTAAAAAGCATGTGCTTAACGGTAAGACCAACTCAGTTTTAGAAATTGGAAGTGGCGTAGGTTTGGTTGGAACTTATGTAACCAAAGCAAACCCCGATGTATACTATCAGGGTATCGAAATAG
>JAHZIZ010000290.1 GCA_022601215.1 Bacteroidota bacterium | reverse complement strand
AAGAGTTTCAGGCTGAACTAGAAAAGAAGTACTTAAATCGAAGCGAAGAGGAGTAAAGTTAACCTAATTAAATCCTTCACGGTCATTCTTGTTTAAAAGTGCTCGGTCTAAATTTGACTTATAAGTTTCGTTTTCTGGGGCTAGCGCCACGGCTTTTTTATAGTATTTAATGGCTTCTTCAAATTGGCTGTGATCATAATAGGCAGTCCCAACTAGATTAAAAATGGAGTGGGCTTTAGGGTTTATTTTGATCCCTTTGGCATAACATAAAATAGCTTCTTCATACTGGCCTTGCCGTTGATTCCAAACCCCTAAGTTTTCCTGATGTATCCATGCGTCTGGTTCTATTTGGGCTGCTTTTTCTAAAAAGGGTAATGCTTCTTCATATCGCTCATCTTCCAAATAAGCTATCCCAATCTGGTTATTTGTAGTGAGATTATTAGCATCTAAGCTCACTGCTTTTTTAAGAATATTGATGGCTGGTTCAAACCGCTCGAGTTTATTTAAACTACTTCCTAAGTTGTTGATGTACGTACTGTTATTAGGCTCTTGTTCAATGGCTTTTTCGTAGTATGGAATGGCTTCTTCGTACCGACCTCGACTGCCATAAAAATAACCAACCCTATTGTGGTATCGCCCAATGTTGGGGGCTACTTTAATAGCCTGTTGATAATATTCCATTGCCTTGTCTTCTTGCCCTATATTTTCTAAGGCTAAGCCAAGGTTTTCAAAATAGACAGGCTCTTTGGGGTCAAGCTGTATAGCCTTTTCAAAATAAGGGATGGCACTTTCTTGATCTTTTTTTCTAGAATAAAAAACACCTAAATCATTTACAATTAGTGGATTTTCAGGATGTAATGAGACCCGTTTCTCTAAATGTTCTAACAATTCTGCTGAAGAGCCATGTTTTTCTAATAACTGAGTTAGTGCGTCTTGGAAAACATAATAATCTGAATTAAGTGCATAGGCCTCTTGAAAATTGGTTATGGCCTTTGAATAATCCTCCGCTTTTTCGGCATAGAACCCTAAATTATATAAGATTGAATCTTTTTGGGTAGGTCTTAGCACAAGACATTTCTCATAATTGCTAATTACTTTTGGCCAGTCTTCCATCTGCTCATATAAATAAGCCAGCGCCCAATACAAATCAAAGTGATCCTCTACGAGTGTTGCAGCTTGTAATAGGTGTTTTTCAGCTTGATCAAATTGTCCTTGTTGTGCATAAACATATCCAATGTCAATAAATGCTCCAGACATATTTGGATGTAACTGATTGGCTTTTCTATAAAATGGCAAAGAGTCTTTAAGTTGTTGTTCATGGACTAAGGCATGTCCTACATCTCTCAAAAACTCATACCTTTCCGTATGATATGGGTGAATGTAGGTAAGGGTGTCTATTCGATTTATTATTTCCTGGCGCTCTATTTTGTAAGTATCTAAAGATTTATTCATTCCCCACATTAATACTTTTCGGCGATAGGGAAGTGTTTCAAGAAAATTCATTTGTAGGGCATCCTCGTACCATTGAAGCGCAATTTTCTCTTTCCCATCGTCTCGATAACAATCCCCTAAATAGAGATAATTTTCAAGGTCACAAGGATCCATTTCAATGGCGGTAAGAAATTCGGTTTTCGCAGTTTCAAAATCGCCCATTTTCAAATGATATTCCCCGAGACCTCTATGGGTGTTATCATGCGGAAAAATGCTATGCGCTTTGTCGATATATTTTTTAGCCTGAAGAAAATCGGGAAGAATATGATACAACTCAATTTCTCCTGCATATATTAAAAAATTGGCTTTCATTTCATTAGACAAGTCTTGCCGTTTTGCTAATGCAAGCAGTTCTTTCTGTGCAGGTTGCCAATGTGCATTTAAGATGCAATGATTGATGTTTTTGTAGGTGGAAACCTGTTCCTTTTGTAGTGTTGAAAAAGGGAATGTTTCATGACAAAGACTCATAAAGATAATAGCGTTCCAGTGGACTAATGCATCTAGGTAGATATGTTCCCATAATTGAAAACCAGCTTCATTTGACACCGCAAAGGCATCATTTATAGCATCGATTTTAACATCTAACAGGACTTCATAGTAACGTTCCTTTATGCGGGTAAGAGTAGTCACATAAAAAGGAGTGTCATACTGCTGTTTGTTTAAAGTAAGACGCTGCCATACATGGTATGGGTTTTCTGAAAGAAACTTGGTTTCCAAATGCACCATTAATTCGGTAAAGTTGCTCATAGAAACTTCCGGTTGCAAACAGGCTTCTTGGTAGAAGGGTGCAAAAATGGTACGTATATGTAATTTGTCTAGCCCCATAATTATGTATCTGAATGTACTGATGATGCACTAGCGGCAGAAGAAGGAGCAGGTGTCGCTTCGGCCTTTGCCGAATTCATGTAGATGAGTTGTCCCCTACATCGAGGGTCAGGACAACTTTCAAAATCACTAAAGAAATCATAAGGCGTTCTACATTTGTTACATAATTTAAAGCGTGTCTCTTTTGCTTTCGTTTGTGTACGTTCTGGAAAGAATTTGAGCGCTTCTACAGTATCACTAAAAAGCACAGGAGTCCCGAAAGAATTATCCGTATAGTGCTTATGTGTCTCTTCAGGATCGTCCTTATTGTATTCACATCCTAAATGTACTCTTCCTTCTGTAACCGACCTAAAAAAGTCATGACCTGAAAGAAGTGCTCGATAGAAGGTGTAAAAGAATGCATTGGAGACATCGGTGGTAACTTCATTTTGCATACCAATAACATATGGAATATTGGCGTGAATTAATGATGGCGCCAGCCCTTGACCTTTGGAATTTATTTGACCGCTTTCACAGGCTTGTAACAAAACGGACAAAGGTTTTTTAAAATCACCAGAACCATTAAAAAAATCGGTAAAGACTTCTTGATTTACCCATTCTTCGGATTTGTCTTCAGCTACTAATGCAATATTCGCTTCGTCATTTTCCATCCGGGCGTGCCCGTAAAAGTGCACAATATATTCTCCTGAAAAATAGCCAACTATTTCTTTAATACGTTTTCGAAAATTTGACGCACTGGGGTTTTCTACCGCTAGAATAGTAAGAACAGGATTGCCATCATCATCTAAGAATTCCTTGTCAAGTCGACTGAAGATGTTTTGAAAATCAGGAATATCTAATCCACCTCGTTTTGACTGACAGATGATTTGTAAAATGTTAAGTTGTTTCTGATTTGAAAAAGAAGGATCAATCTCTCGCTCATTTCCAGTGTCAATATGCCGAACAAGGTCAAAACTACGTTCTCTATTAGCAGTGAGATAAAAGGTGGGAAAGTCCTTATCGACGTTTTCTAAAATTTGAAGGTATTCCCAGGGAAGCATGGCCAAATATGCCGCCTCTTCGGCAAAGCGAAGAGGAATGATTCCGCGGTAACTACTATCTCGACATATAGTTTTAAATTCTCGATTTACAAAAGAATTGACATCAGGGTCACTAAGACAGAGTAGTTTATAAAGAATATAGCCGAAGGTTTCCAAGTCGTTCTTCTCAAATAATCCTTCCACTCTCGTTTTGTTGAGTGCTTTATGGAAGATTCGACTAATGCTCAATTCTAACTTTATCTTTTCCTTTTCAAAATTTGCAGGCTTAGAACTTCCATTACTAGATTTTACATAAGTAATGTGATTTTGGTGAAATTCAAATCCTAATATGCGTTTTACAATTTGCCCCATACTTCTAAATGAGACTTTTTCTAAGATCTCTAAGTTTTTTATCCAAAGCTAATTCCCATTCTTCCCTTGGATCTGTTATTGCATTTTCTGCATTTGAAAGCCTTCTTCCCTCGCCTATCATAGCTCGAATGGTAGTATAAAACTCGTCTATTTGTTGATTCATCTGTACTGGAGTAAGGTCTTTGCTATTTCGAACCACAAACCCTAGTGCATCTAATTTATTGTTTAAATCTTCTCTCTGCTCATCGTTAATTCGGCTCTTAAATTGTTTAATGTGGGCTTTGAGCTTAGTAAATTCTTTGAAATAGGGAAGCGTTTCAACGTCACTGCGTTCCTCTGCAGCTAAAACGCTATAAAGTACATAATCATCTTTATCGTAAGGGATGGCTGTTTCTAGGGTTTCACCGAAATATAATTTTTGCTCTTTGACGAAAAAATTTTCAGAAGAAACTAGAGAGGAGTCTTCATTGATGAGAACAAAATATCCTGGATTAAATTGAATACCAACATCTGGACTCATTGTTGTCTTATATCCAATAATGGGTTCTATATCACCACTGTCAATTAATTTTTCAAAATTTTCAGTAACCAAGTTGGCCACATTCAAGTACGGTAAAATTGCCGCACCAAAGATTCCTAAATAGGTGTTGGATATATCTTCAACAATGGATAATGTTTTACGTAAGTAATCATTTCTCTTAGCCCTTGCTAATATTATAGAAATTGTAAAATCCCCGCCGTTGTAGGGATGCATCCCTGCTACTTTGGTGTTCTCGTATATCATGCCTTGAGGAACCTTCGATGTGTTTTCACTTAGCTTACTCTCTCCTACAACTGCGGGGATTTCTTGCATTTTTTCATTATAGATAAAAGAACTTCCTGCAAAAACAACGGGCTCCCAAGTAGTAAACCATTCTCTGTTGTAAGTGAGATACATTTGATTAATTTGAACTTGAAAATAGTGTT
>JAHZIZ010000289.1 GCA_022601215.1 Bacteroidota bacterium | reverse complement strand
GTTATTTTTACTGAAATTAAACCTAAAATATTAGAGGTAGTAAAAGAAGCTCAGGAAGAACTTCAGCATACTTCAGAAACACAAGAAGAGTTTACTCCAAGCATTCCAAAAAAGGAAGTTGCAGAGAAAGCTCGTACCAGCTATATCACCTATACCAAAAATAAACCTGCGCTCAATTTTGACAATTTTGGTTCTGCCGAAAAAACTGATCGAGCTGACTTGACCCAAATTAACGGGATTGGTCCATACATTGAACAGAAGCTCAATGAAATTGGAATTTACAACTACGAACAAATTAGTCGTTTTAAGGACGAAGACATTCGTATCCTAACTGAATTAATCGATTTCTTTCCCGGAAGAATAGAACGTGATGATTGGGTAGGACAAGCAGAAGACTTAAAAGAATTCTAAACTCACATTATGCAACTCGCAACCCTAGATTGGATACTCATTGTATCGTTTTTTGTCATTTTTTTATCAATCGGTTTTCTAGTAGCGAAAAGATCCGGTAAGAATACAAAAGAGTTCTTTTTATCTGGACAAAATATGCCATGGTGGTTATTAGGAATATCCATGGTAGCTACCACATTTTCAGCGGATACTCCAAACCTAGTGACGGACATTGTTAGACAGAACGGAATTGCTGGTAACTGGGTCTGGTGGGCTTTTTTACTCACGGGAATGTTAACTGTTTTTGTGTACGCTAAACTATGGCGACGTTCTAAGGTACTTACCGATCTTGAGTTTTATGAATTGCGTTACAGTGGAAAAGAAGCCAGTTTCTTAAGAGGTTTTCGAGCCTTATACCTAGGGGTATTTTTTAACGTAATGATTATGGCAGCTGTTTGTTTAGCGGCTATTAAAATTGGAGGAATTCTTTTCAATCTTGCGCCTTGGGAATGTGTGGTGTATGCATCTATCATTACTGTTCTTTATAGCTCTATTGGTGGTTTAAGAGGTGTTATTTTTACAGATTTTCTGCAATTTATTATCGCCATGATAGGTTCTATTTGGGCAGCGTATTATATTGTCAACATGCCTGAAATAGGTGGGTTAAACAACCTACTAACCCATGAAAATGTAGCAGATAAATTAGACTTTCTTCCAGACTTTAATGACTCTAAGACATTACTTACCTTATTGATTATTCCAATTGCTGTACAATGGTGGAGCGTTTGGTATCCAGGCGCGGAGCCTGGTGGAGGTGGATATATTGCACAACGAATGTTGTCTGCTAAAGATGAAAAAAATGCAATAGGTGCCACTCTCCTATTCAATATAGCGCATTACGCCTTACGGCCGTGGCCTTGGATTTTAATTGCATTGGCGTCTTTAGTTTTATATCCAGAACTATCCGATATCTCTTCCCAATTCCCAAATGCGACCTTAGGTCATGACTTGGGTTATCCAGCAATGTTGACTAAACTTCCGCCAGGACTGTTAGGATTAGTGGTTACATCATTAATTGCAGCCTTTATGAGTACCATATCAACACATTTAAATTGGGGTTCTTCTTATATTTCTCTTGACTTCTATAAACGTTTTATCAAGCCAGAGGCCAGTGAAAAGGAATTGGTGAATTTAGGGAGGGTTTCAACGGTAGTACTAATGATTTTAGCCGCTTTGTTTGCTCTTGTACTAGAAAGTGCTTTAAGCGCATTCAATATTTTATTACAAATTGGAGCTGGTACTGGACTAATTTTTATTCTGCGATGGTTTTGGTGGCGTGTAAATGCCTATAGTGAAATTACCGGAATGGTTGTTTCTTTTGTATTGGCGTTGTTATTTGAATTTGTGGATTTAGGTCTAGAAAGTCATGAAAAGTTAGTGTTAAGTGTACTACTTACTACTATTAGTTGGGTAACTGTAACTCTCATAACTCGACCAACAGATACTAAAGTATTGGCTAAATTTTACAATAGCGTAACTCCTTATGGTAAAGGATGGAAACCTTTTAAACGACAGGCGGAACAAGAAAACATCAATTTGAAAAATACACATGATAATTTCACCATTGACTTTGCTTCCATGTTATTGGGTGTTGTCTTTGTATACACCTCCCTATTTGGAACGGGATATCTTATTTATGGAAATATGTTAGGAGCGGTTGTGCTTATTTCTATCGCCATTGTGAGTGCCTTCTTTATTTTTAAACTTTGGAAGAAAAAATAAAAGCGAAAACCCAAGAGTTTTCGCTTTTAAAATGAAATTGGTGGAATTACAATCCAAATTCAACGCCTAAATTAATAGAAGAAAAGGTTCCTCCATCTACACTTACACCAGAATAAGAAGCTAAAATTGAAATTGCATCACTAACCATATAGCCTAACATGGGTTTGTAATAAAAACCTCCGTCATTTCCATCAGGAGCAACGCCAAGTCCATATCCAAGATTTGCTCCTAGGACAAATGATTCACCTAGGGTCATACGGGCGGCACCTCCAAGAGGAATAAAAGTCGCATCTTCAATGTCCACACTCCCAAAACCACCTAGGTCTACACTGTCCCCAAAGTAGTGAATGACCCCTGCCATAGGTCCCGCAGTAAAATTGTCTGAGACTTCAAATAAATAACTGAAATCTGCATTTATACCAAAGGTATATGAGTCCTTAACATCTCCTGATGGTAGTGCCCCTGATACTCCAATTTTGAATTCTTGAGCATTGATCGTTGTTAGACCCATCACTGCGAAGGCAGCGAAAAAAAGTAATTTTTTCATAAGTTAAAATAGTTTGATTAATAGTACATTAAAAGTAAGGATCTAAAACTATAACAACAATACGTCATTTGGCCTATTTGCACTTAATTCATGAAATTACCATATAACAAAAAAGCGGATGCTTAGGCATCCGCTTTCTTAAAATGATATGTAAACTATTTAGAAGTATACATTGAATCCAATGTTAAGACCAAATACATTAAAGTCACCGTCTCCAGCATCTTCATTCATACCTAATCCGTAGCGTAACCCTGGTTCAATACTCACATTATCGGCAACGAACCAAGCATATCCAGCTTGAATCCCTAACCATAACGGAGAAAAATCATTGCCAGAAGATCCATTAGCATCTACACCAACCGGAAACTGACCAGCTACGTAATACTTACCTCCAATTTTCCAATTTAATCTTCCATCCACTCCATCTACACCAGAATCACCATATCCAAGACCCGCTTTTACCGCTAAATCATCCATAACGAAGTATCCTACTTCACCACCAAATCCCCAAGATGTATTTCCGTCAACTGAACGTAAAGAGATTCCCGTGTTCGAAGTTGAGGCTTCTCCAAAACCAGTGTTTACCTCAATAACAATTGATCCTTGATCCGTAGCATCTCCACCCTCTTGTGCATTTGCATTTAATCCGAAAACTGCCAAAGCAGTAAATAGTAATAATTTTTTCATAATTGTATGTTTAAGTTAGACGACAAACATAGTATAATATTGTTAAAAAAAATACAGGAAAAATCCTGTATTTCACTAAATCCCTTGTTAAAGCCCTGTTTATCGGCATATAAATCAGATGAAATACAATAAAGGTGCCTCTGATGAGATTTGTTTTTTAGAATTTTATGTAATCTAAATCTTACATATTGTGTGTTTTTACAACAATTATTTCCTGCTAATTACCAATACCAAAAGGGTATAAACTAAAAAAGACGCCTTTCAAGGCGTCTTTACGTTCAAAATATATCTTGATTTCTTATAGAAACGAATAACCCAATGCTAAGGTGATAACGCTATTCTTTCCTTCATCGGCAGACTGAACACCATTATCTGTAATTTCTTCACTCTCTAGTACCGTAGAAAGTCCAAAGTTATATCTACCATCAATTCTAAATCCAGCGGGTAAATCGAATCCAATACCTACCACTCCTGTAAGATCAAACCCCTTAGTTTCTAATGCATCTTCCGCATCGGCTCCAAGACCTTTTAATTTATCACTAGCGACAAAACCGAATTGTGGTCCTGCTTGGATATTAAATTTTTCGGTTACATAATACTTCAATACAATTGGAATATTAACATAGTCAAGATTGATCTCACC
>JAHZIZ010000288.1 GCA_022601215.1 Bacteroidota bacterium | reverse complement strand
TGTAAGGGACGTTTTGGTAAATCAACTCAACGCCACAAAAATAATTATAGGATACGATCATCGTTTTGGTCGTAACAGAACCGCTAATATTGAAAATTTAAAAGAATTTGGGGAAACCTATAGCTTTACGGTAGAAGAGATTAGTGCCCAAGAACTGAACGATGTTGCTGTAAGTTCTACTAAAATTAGAACCGCTTTGCTTGAGGGAGACATTACTACGGCCAACAACTATCTTGGCTATTTATACTCGATAGAAGGCACAGTTATAAAAGGAAATAAAATAGGTAGAACTTTAAACTTCCCCACCGCTAACCTCCAACTTAATGAACCATATAAACTAATTCCGAAAAAAGGAGTATATCTCGTCTCTGCCAAAATTAAAGGGGAACCTATATATGGGCTCACTAGCATAGGCACAAATCCCACCGTTGGGGGCGTTGTGCAAACCATAGAAACCTATTTTCTGGATTTTGAAGGCGACCTATACAATGAAAATCTTACTTTACAGTTTATTACACACATACGTAATGAAACCCGCTTTGCCTCAAAAGCGGCTTTAAAGGAAGCCATTGCGCAGGACGAAATATTCGCTAGGAACTTTTTAAAAACCCATGAATAAAGTTTTATTCAAACAAATTGACAATACTGGACTCGTTCTTTGGCGTATTGTTTTTGGGTTTCTTATTGCTTGCGAAGGCTTTGGAGCTATTGCAACTGGTTGGGTAAAACGAGTTTTTATCGAACCACAATTTACCTTCCATTTTATTGGTTTTGATTTTCTCCAACCCTTACCTGGAAGCGGAATGTATTACTATTTTGTTTCCCTCGGAATTCTAGGACTCATGGTCATGCTAGGGTACAAGTATCGTTTTGCCATGATAAGCTATGCATTGCTATGGACCGCAGTTTATCTAATGCAAAAAACCTCTTACAACAACCATTACTACCTCATGATGTTGTTGTGCTGGATTATGGCCTTTTTACCCGCCAATAAGTGGGGCTCTTTGGACGCAAAACAACAACCCAAACTAACTTCTTATAGCATGCCGCAATGGGTGAAAATCATTCTCATCCTTCAAATAGGGATTGTGTTCACTTATGCCGCCATTGCCAAAATGTATCCTGGTTGGTGGGACGCTAGTGCCCCAGCTCTTTTAATGGCTGGTAAAAAAGACTATTGGTTGGTTGGTTCCCTGCTCCAACAATCATGGGTGCATTATACTGTGGCCTATTTTGGCGTCTTTTTCGATTTACTAGTAGTGCCCTTATTTCTTTGGAAACGTACCCGAGTTTTGGCTTTTGGATTATCCCTGTTTTTTCATTTATTCAATTCCGCAATTTTTCAAATTGGGATTTTTCCATACATGTCCATCGCCTTTGCCTTCTTCTTCTTTTCTTCTGAAACCCTTATTAAACGCTTCAAACTAAAACGCCCTTTGTACATGGAGAATGAGGTGAGAATTCCTAGTTTTAAAAATTTGAGCATTGTCCTTTTTTCAATTTATTTCTTATTTCAATTAGGATTACCATTACGCCATTGGTTTTTTAAAGATGATGTACTTTGGAATGAAGAAGGCCACCGGCTAAGCTGGAGAATGATGCTTAGAAGTAGATCAGGGCAACTCAGTATTTGGGTGGAAGACAAAGCAACTGGAGAGAGAACACTATATCCTTATCACCTTCTCCTATCAAAAAAACAACGACGAAATGTACGCACCAAACCCGATCTTATCTGGCAATTGGCACAACGTATTCATACCGCTGAGGCAGAAAATGGCAAGCAGGTTGCCGTTTACGCTAAGTGTAAAGTGAAAATAAACAATGGCGAATATTTTATCTTTCTAGATGAGACGGTTGATCTCGCTCAAGAGCAATGGCATCACTTTAAACACAACGATTGGATTTTACCTGCTCCCAAAAATTATAAAAAGAAGCCAAAAAAAGAATAAACCCAACCCCCTCCATACCCCACATTTTCCCTAACTTTGAGCTTTTAAATTTCCAAGGAACATGTTACAGGTACAAAATATTCGTGATCATAAAGAGGCATACATCACCGCATTAGCAAAGCGCGGACTTGATGCCAAAGACAGTATTGAAAAAGTGCTTTCTGCAGACGAAACTCGCAGGGCTACACAAGCACAATTAGATGAAACCTTATCACAGGCCAATACCTTTTCCAAAGAAATAGGAATGCTCTTTAAAAATGGGGAAGCCCAAAAAGCGAACCTCTTAAAGGAAAAAACGACACAACTTAAGGAACAAACCAAAGGCTTGCAAGAGAAGTTGACTGCCGCCGCAGAGAACTTACAGCAATTGTTGTACACCTTACCAAATATTCCCTATGAATTAGTCCCTGCTGGACAAGATGAAAGTGATAACGAAGAGGTTTTCACCGAAGGTAATATCCCTGAACTTTTTCAAGGCGCTCTTCCGCATTGGGAATTGGCTAAAAAATACGACCTGATCGATTTTGAGTTAGGTGTAAAAATTACAGGCGCCGGATTCCCTGTGTATAAAGGCAAAGGCGCTCGCTTACAGCGCGCTCTAATTTCTTACTTCTTAGATAAAAATACCGAAGCTGGGTATACCGAGTACCAAGTGCCTCATCTAGTAAACGAAGCTTCTGGGTTTGGAACTGGGCAACTCCCAGATAAGGAAGGTCAAATGTATCATGTGGGTGTTGATGACTTATATTTAATCCCAACGGCAGAAGTCCCTGTGACTAATATGTTTCGTGGAGATTTACGAATGCATAACGAATTACCAATCACTTGTACAGGCTACACACCTTGTTTTAGAAGAGAAGCTGGAAGTTATGGAGCTCATGTCCGTGGATTAAATCGTTTGCATCAGTTTGATAAAGTGGAAATTGTTCGCATTGAACATCCAGACAATAGTTATGTAGCATTGGACGGAATGGTAGACCACGTAAAAGACATTCTCCGTGAATTGAAATTACCGTATCGTATTTTAAGACTATGCGGTGGTGATCTCGGATTTGCCGCAGCGCTTACCTATGATTTTGAAGTATTTTCTACGGCTCAAGACCGTTGGCTAGAGATTTCAAGTGTCTCTAACTTTGAAACCTTTCAATCTACTCGTCTAAAATTACGATTTAAAGATGTAGACGGGAAAAACAAGTTAGCACACACGTTAAACGGCAGTGCTCTCGCACTTCCACGAGTAATGGCCGGGATTCTAGAAAATTATCAAACAGCAGATGGTATTCAAATCCCCGAAGTACTTGTTCCTTACTGTGGTTTCGACATGATTAGTTAAGCGTACCTGTGCAGCTACTTTTGGCGCGTTTTTTGAGTTATTTTTAAGAATTCAATTGCTTATCTTTATCACATGCGGATCTATGTGTTTTTCTTAATGTTATTAATAACTGCCTCATCTTTTTCTCAAAGTGATGGGTTGGCGAAAAGTTATTTCAACCAAGGGGAATTTGAAAAGGCCCTATCCGTATGGAAAAAAATTGTCAAGCAAAATCCGGGGCGAACTGACTATGCGTTGGCCTTGATAAAAACGCATCAACAATTAGAACAATATCAGGAAGCCGAAACCCTCATTCTGAAAAGATTAAATGGCAGAAGAATCCTGCCCAGTTTCTATGTGGAATTAGGTCATAATTATACACTTCAGAAGAAAGATAGTGCGGCAAACATTCAGTACAAAAAGGCAATAGAGGCAATCGATGAGCAACCGATGCACGCATACATTGTAGGACGTACTTTAAGCGAGTATAGTTTATTAGAAGAGGCTGCTACCGTCTATGAAAGGGCTATGAAATTGGACCCTGAACGAGATTACAATGCGCAACTCGCAAAAATTTATGGGGAACAAGGAAAATTGGAATTGATGTTTGAAAAGTACATTGATCTGGTCCAAACGAATAGCGCTTATCGCCCTTCTGCTCAGCGCAATTTTAATTATTATGTAAATGAAGATCCCAATAATGAAGGCAATGTCATTCTAAGAAGAACGTTGCTTAGAAAATTACAGGACAACCCTGACATTCTCTTTAATGAATTACTAAGTTGGTTATTTATACAGCAAAAAGATTATAAAAAAGCTTTTATCCAAGAGAAAGCTATTTACAAAAGAACCGATGAGGATTTACGAGGTATTATTGATCTTCTCAGAATTGCCATAGAGGAAGAAAGCTATGAAGCAGCTAGAGATGTCGCAAATTTTATCATTGACAAAGCGGTAACACCCAACTCAAAAATAAATGGATATCAGTACCTCATGAGTATCGAACTGGCCCTTGCCAAACCAGATGATTACAATAAAATACAGGAAGATTATTTAGACCTATTCGAACAATTTGGAGATGGTGTGGACACCTATCTATTACAACTTGACTACAATAATTTCTTAGCCTTCAGAATGAATGCTAAGGAGACGGCCATTAGCAACTTAAAGCAGCTTTCTAAAAAACGACTAAATGCGTACCAAGAGGCTAGAGTTAAAATGAAATTGGCAGACATTCTTGTCTTTGACGAAAAATTTAATCAGGCACTCATCTACTACTCCCAGATTCAGAAAAAAGTAAAGAATGATGTTCTTGCACAAGAAGCTCGATTTAAAGTGGCACAAACTAGTTATTTCAAAGGCGATTTTGAATGGTCTCAAATTCAGTTAGATGTATTAAAGAAATCGGCTTCTCAACTTATTGCCAATGATGCAATGGAGCTTTCACTTCTCATTAGAGATAACTCTCTAGAAGACTCTACGCAAATAGCTTTGAAGAAATTTGCCAAAGCAGATTTGCTTTATTTTCAGAATAAATACGGACAGGCGGCAACTTTATTAGACGATATTCTCACCAATCATAAAGGTGAAAAAATAGAAGATGAAGCATTGCTTAAACAAGCTTTGGTATATGAATCTCTTGAAGAATTTGAAAAAGCGGAAGCTAATTATGCCAATATCATAGAATTCTACAAAGAAGATATCTTAGCAGATGATGCTCATTATCGTTTGGCGAAGCTTTATGAAGAAAAACTAGACCTACCGCTCAAGGCCAGAGAATTATACGAGCAAATAATCTTTAACTATGCAGACAGCATCTTTTTTGTGGAAGCGAGAAAGCGCTATCGTATGTTAAGAGGAGACGAAATAAATTAATTTACTATACCGTGTACATATACAACGTTACCATTAATATAGAGGAAAGCGTCCACCAAACTTGGTTAGAATGGATGAAATCTGAACATATCCCAGCCATGCTTGACACGGGAAAATTTTCTAAAGCACTAATGACTAGAGTGCAAATTGAGGAGGAAATGGGAGGGGTTACCTATTCTGTCCAATACCGAACAGATAGCAAAGCCACTTTGGAAAAATACTACGCTGAAGACGCAGAAAACTTGAGAGCACAGAGCAGGCCTTTCGAAGGAAAATTTGTTGCCTTCAGAACTGAATTGGAAGTAATTTGTGAACAATAAAAAACCCGCTAGATAAACTAACGGGTTCATGCGGGGAAACTGGAAAGTAATTTGGTTAGTTAGATTCCAGTATTATAAACTCAACTCTACGGTTGGTCTTATGTTCTTCTTCGGTACAAGATTTACAATCGATTACAGGTTGTGATTCACCATACCCTTTCCAAGTTAATCGATCCTTTGAAATTCCTCTTGAAATAAGATACCTCATTGCAGAAGCAGCTCTCCTATCGGACAAATTCATATTATAATCATCTCGCCCTCTAAAGTCCGTATGCGCACCCAGTTCAATCCTAATTTCCGGATTTTCATTAAGTGTAGCCACTACGGTATTTAACGTAATTGTTGACACCTCTTTAATACTAGCGCTGTCGTAATCAAATAAGATATTATCAATTTTAATATAACTCTTGTCCACAGTCTCCACAATTGGAGCTGGCATGGCTTTAAGCGTCACATCCGCATCATACGCCTTAGTTTTATTATCTGTATTGAAAATAGTAGAGCCCTTAAAGAATCCCTCTTTACCAGAAACAATCGTATAATACTCAAAAGAAGATATGGGAAAAGTGAACTCCCCTTTTTCATTTGTAAGCATCCTTCCTACTTCCGTTCCATCGGTGTCAATTAATTTTACCTCTGCATTTGCCAAAGGAATTTTAGTCTCAAAATCAATCGCTTTCCCCCGTACTTTTTGGCTAATTACGTATTCCGTGATTCGGTAAATATCATAATTACCGTACCCTCCATCTTTATCCGAAGTAATATAGCCAATACGCGGTGTTGCTGGAACAAAAGCAATCTCGTCTTTTGGAGTATTGATCGTGTTTCCCAGATTAAGAATAGTCACATACCCTTTTTTTGTACGTCTTGATTTAAAAACGTCGAAGCCACCTATATTCTCATGCCCTTTCGACGAGAAAAACATGAATTTCTCTTCAGGTCCAAAATGCGGAAATTTTTCATCAAACCGTGTGTTTATAGTTCCATCTATAGGAGTGACTTTACCGTACGTTCCGTCTGTATGGACACTCACCTTAAATATATCAAAGCCTCCCTTAGACTGAGGCATATTGGAAGAAAAATATAGCGTCTTCCCATCTTTTGTAAGGTGTGGATTCTCTACCGAATAGTCATCGCTATTAAAAGGAACTGACGTGATTTCAATCCATTCTCCCATCTTTTCAGGGTTTAAAACAGACCGGTATAGCTGAAAATTCTGAGTGTTGCCTTCCATATTCTTGGTGAAAAACATGGTATTTCCATCCTGGGAAAAAGACACCGTTCCTAAATTTTCATTTTTGTTCAGAATGCTGGAGAACAATAAAGGACGTGTGAGGTCATAATTCTCTAGAATATCACTGCAATACAACTTAGTAAATGGTTCGTTTGTGGCCGGATCTTTTTTAGCAATTGCTCCAATTTTTCTTGCCGAAAAGGTAATAAACTTTCCCATAAACAAACTCGAGCCATAATCGGCATATTTAGAGTTAATCCCTGTCGTCAAGGTTTCAAACTTAAAACCATTATCTCCTATCTCTGGATTGACAAGTTTGTTTGCACTAGACGCCGCATTGAAACGAACTTCGTCCTGGCTAGCAAGCAGTGTATTTTGAGCGTAAGAAGCAACAAAAAAGAATAGCACGGGGAAGAGAACTATTAGCTTTTTCATGTTAGGTATTCATTATTGTTAGATTCGAGACAAATCTAATCTTTCGGTTGAATTTTCCTACATTTTTTAGTCAAAACATCTATTATATTCGTTAAAGTGTACACTTTAACATTTGATAATGTATGGAAAAGCCATAACGGCCGTTTTGGTCAAAAAATTAGCCTAAATTATTAATCGAAATACCCCTACCTTTGCCGTTCATTATGAGTCAAAAAGTACGCGCAAAAAAATACTTAGGACAGCATTTTTTACACGATGAAAATGTCGCTGAAAAAATAGCTAACACCTTGACGTTAGAGGGCTATAAAAACGTGTTGGAAATAGGACCTGGAATGGGTGTGCTTACAAAATATCTTATTGAAGAACCCGTGAATGTCATCGCTATGGATCTTGACTCAGAATCCATCACATATCTAAAGACTCATTATCCCAATGACAATCTAACCATCCTTGAAGCTGATTTTCTAAAATACGATCTCTCACAACTTTTTGGGAAAGATCCCTTCGCTATTACTGGCAATTTCCCATATAACATTTCCACCCAAATTGTTTTTAAAGCCATTGAGTGGCGCAATCAAGTTCCGGAATTTACTGGTATGTTTCAAAAAGAGGTGGCACAACGCATCTGTGAAAAAGAAGGTAGTAAAACCTATGGTATCCTTTCGGTGCTTACGCAAGCATTTTTTGATGCCGAATATCTTTTTACGGTAAAACCAGGCGTCTTCAATCCTCCACCAAAAGTAGATAGCGGTGTGTTACGACTCAGAAGAAAAGAAAAAACCTCTTTAGATTGTGATGAACGTTTGTTTTTCAAAGTAGTAAAAACCGCCTTTCAACAGCGGAGAAAAACCATTCGCAACAGTTTAAAAACATTACAACTTTCCGATAAACTAAAAGAAGATACTATATTTGCCCAACGTCCCGAACAATTATCTGTTTTGGAATTTATCACGCTTACCCAAAAAATACAGGACGATGGCATTTCAACTCACGACTGATTTCCTCCAACATATTGAGCATCTCATTGCCCAAAGGAATGGTCTTGAGTTAAAGGAACTCTTGCAGGATTTTCACTTCGCAGATATTGCTGAAATTCTCGAAGAATTAAAAAGTGATGATGCCACCTTCTTAATTAAATCTTTAGAAAGCGAAATTACTTCTGAAGCTTTGATGGAGATCGATGAAGATGTTCGTGAAAAAATCCTGGAGCGTCTTTCTCCAAAGGAAATTGCCGAAGAACTTTCAGAAATGGATACCGATGATGCCGCTGATGTAGTAGCCGAATTGGACGAGGAAGTGAAGCAAGAGGTTATTGGTGAAATAGATGACGAAGATCGTGTTGCCGATATTGTTGAGCTTCTCACCTATGAAGATAGCACAGCCGGGGCTTTAATGGCAAAAGAATTAGTCAAAGTAAAAGAAACCTGGACTGTGGCTGGTTGTGTTCGAGAAATGCGCCGTCAAGCCGAAAATGTAACTAGAGTTCACTCCATTTATGTAACTGATAAAGAAGGAAAACTCATTGGCAGACTTTCTCTTAAAGATCTTTTAACGGCGGCCGAGAAGACCAAAATAAGTGAAGTGTTTATCCCAAAGGTTGATTTTGTCACCGTTCATACTGAAAATGAAGAGGTAGCCCGAATCATGCAGAAATACGATCTTGAGGCTATCCCTGTTGTAGATGAAAAAGGAATTTTGATGGGACGAATTACTATTGATGATATTGTCGATTTCATTAAGGATGAAGCCGAAAAAGATTACCAAATGGCGGCAGGTATATCTCAAGACGTAGAGGCAGATGATAGTATTCTCGAACTCACGCGCGCTAGATTACCATGGCTATTCCTTGGACTACTTGGTGGTGTAGGAGCTGCGACCATTATGGGTGGTTTTGAAGATATTTTACAAAGTTATGCACTGCTCTTTTTCTATACCCCGTTAATCGCAGCGATGGCCGGAAATGTAGGTGTTCAATCTAGCGCTATTATCGTCCAAGGTTTGGCAAATGATGACATTAAAGGAAGTGTGAGTAACCGACTCTTTAAAGAAATGCTTCTTGCCATGCTTAACGGACTCATTTTAGGCATTGTCCTTTTCATGTTTACAGCAGCATGGTATGGTGATTACAGGGCTGCTGCAGCCATTTCCATATCGCTTTTCGTTGTGATTATTGTGGCTGGAATTATTGGAACTTTCATTCCTTTATTTTTGAACAAACGAGGCATTGATCCTGCCATTGCTACGGGACCTTTTATAACGACCAGCAATGATATTTTCGGAATATTAATATACTTCTGGATTGCCAAATTAATTCTTTTTTGACCCCTGAACGACTCACATATTCCTTCATTGTTCCAGCTAACGCAATCGATGAACGAAATCATGTAAACAATCTCGCCTATCTTCAATGGTGCATGGAGGCAGCAACAAAGCATTGGAAACAAAACACCAACTCTGGGTTACGTGATCGCTATGTGTGGTATGTCTTACGACATGAAATTGATTATAAAGCCTCTTCCTTTGAAGGGGAAGAGCTCATTATAAGCACATGGGTTACCTTTGCCAAAGGTGTTAAAAGTGAACGTTGTTTTGAAATTAGTAGAGCATCAGATTTGCAACTGCTAATCACCGCCAAAACGCTATGGTGTCTTTTAGATGGAAAAAGTCTTAAGCCTACAAAAATTACCGAGGAAATTCGTACTTTGTTTATGAAATAAAACACACTATGAATCCAATCAATATTCAAGAAAAATTTTCTAGATTCTCTAAGCAATGGCATCCACATCAAATTGCAGTTGTCGATGATATGCAAGTGATTCTCGCTAAAATTCAAGGCGAATTTGTATGGCACAAACACGATGATGAGGATGAGCTATTTTATGTTCAAAAAGGTACTTTGGAAATGCATTTTAGGGACAAAGTTGAAGTGGTCCAGGAAGGTGAAATTATCGTGGTCCCCAAAGGCGTAGAACACTGCCCAAAATCTCAGGGAAAGGAAGAAGTACATCTGTTGCTATTTGAAAAGCTTAATACCAAACACACGGGTACCGTCGTTCATGAGAAGACACAAACTGAATATCCAAAAATTTAAACTGTGAAAATTCTCCACCTTGACCAAAATCACCCATTACTTTTGGCACAGCTTTCCGAAGCTGGTTTTAGTAATGAAGTAGACTATGTATCTTCAAAAGGAGAAATAGAAAAAATCATTCATGCCTTTGATGGCATCGTGATAAGGAGCCGATTTAAGATAGATAAAACCTTTATAGATGCAGGAAGTCAATTAAAATTTATTGCTAGAGTAGGCGCCGGATTGGAGAGTATTGACATCCCTTATGCCGAAAGCAAAGGAATACAACTATTTTCAGCACCTGAGGGCAATAGAAATGCTGTGGGGGAACATAGCCTAGGGATGCTTCTATCGCTTTTCAATAAGCTAAATGCTGGAGATCGAAGTGTCAAGTCTGGACAATGGATACGCGAAGATCATCGGGGTATAGAACTGGACGGCAAAATTGTAGGTATTATTGGATATGGTAATATGGGAAAAGCCTTTGCAAAAAAGCTCAAGGGGTTTGACTGCACCACTTTTTGTTATGACATCTTAGATGATGTTGGTGATCTAAATGCCACTCAGGTGTCCCTTGAAACAATTCAAGAAATGGCAGACGTAGTGAGCTTACATACTCCTTGGACGCCTCAAACAGATAAAATGATTGACAAGGAATTTATTTCAAAATTTAATAAACCTTTTTGGTTACTCAATACAGCTAGAGGAAAAAGTGTGGTCACCAAAGACCTCGTGTCCGCCTTAAAAGATGGAAAAGTACTTGGGGCGGGATTAGATGTTCTAGAATATGAAAAATTATCCTTCGAGTCGCTATTTGGTCAGGACATGCCAACCGAATTCAAGGAACTATTAGAGATGAACAATGTAATTCTATCTCCACATGTAGCGGGATGGACCATTGAAAGTAAAGAGAAACTAGCACAAACTATAGTTGAAAGAATACGCACCCATTTTTCGAGTTAACTTATGAAAAAAACAATACTCATTTTTGGTGCTTTGATTATTGCTCTACTTACGTTATTTCAGCTTAGCACTTACACGATTACTTCGGGTGGGCTGGAAATTGAATGGGTTATTGCGGTGGTGGCTATTGTCTTTTTCGCTGTAGGTGTTATTCTAAACAAAAGAAGCCTTCATAAAAAAGAACTCCTTCCTCTCATCGACTATCAAAAAATTGAAGCCTTAGGTATTAGTAAACGAGAGCATGAAATCTTAGTGAAAATTTCGGAAGGGCTTTCAAATCGAGAAATCGCAGACGCATTGTTTATTTCTGAAAGCACCATAAAAACACATATTTCCAATCTCTTTATAAAGCTTAATGCCAAGCGTCGCACACAGGCCATTCAAAAGGCGAAAGCTCTTGGTATCCTTGTTTAAACATCTAATCCTACTTAAGTAGGAGATAATTTGGTACTTTAGTATGAGTGTTTTTTTGAAGTCACACCCTATTTTTGGAAGACTAACTTAAATCAAGTCATATGAAAACTACTAGTATAAAATACGGCATTTATTCTGCATTAACTATTGTCGTTTTATTTGTCATCGGATGGTTTATCGGGAAAGGATTAGACCTGGGATATTCCGGACAAGAAGTCGTTGGGTATACTACCATTATTGTTTCTCTTTCTTTTGTCTTCTTCGGAATAAAACATTACCGTGATCGCGAAAATGACGGTCAGGTTTCTTTTGGAAAAGCACTACTCATTGGGATACTGATCACATTTTTTGCGGCCATTGCATTTGGCATAGTGGATATTGTCTATCAATATTTGAATCCGAATTTCACCACCGAGTATTATAATCACCACGTCGCCGAACTAAAAACAACACTTTCTGGTGTTGAATTAGAGACCAAGCTTGCCCAAATGGAGGCACAACGAGAACTATTTAGTAGCAAAACCATGAGTTTTCTCTTAATGTCCATGACCGTTTTTGTCATAGGGTTTATTGTTTCTTTACTATCCGCACTTATCTTACAACGAAAATAAATTAGACAACCATGCAATACCAAGCCGATACCGTAGAACACTATATTGATCAACTTCCAGAAGACCGAAAAGGTCCTGTAGATAAACTAAGAAAAACTGTGGCCAAAAACCTCCCAAAAGGCTTTGAAGAAGGCATCAACTACAAAATGATTGGATTTTACGTTCCTCATTCTATATATCCAGATGGATACCATTGCAACCCCAAAGACCCGCTGCCATTTATTAATATTGCTTCACAAAAAAACTTTATTGCTCTCTATCACATGGGCATCTATGCAAAAAAAACATTGTTGGATTGGTTTGTCTCAGAATTTCCTAATCATTGCAAATACAAACTAGATATGGGAAAAAGTTGTGTTCGCTTTAAAAAGGTAGATGATATTCCATACGATCTTATTGCTGAACTCTGTAAAAAAATGACTTCGGAAGAATGGATTGATCTTTATGAAACTAACTTAAAAAAGAAGTAAAATGAAATTAGGAGCCTTTTCCATTAGTTTAGCCGTGAAAGATTTAAAAACATCTAAAGCCTTTTACGAAAGCATGGGGTTTTCTGTGTTTGCTGGAGCCATGGATAAAAACTACCTCATCATGAAAAGTGAAGGAAGCCTCATAGGTTTGTTTCAAGGCATGTTTGAAAATAACATCATCACCTTTAATCCAGGATGGGATACTGATGCCAACCATGTAGAAACCTTTGACGATGTTAGAGCCATCCAAAAGCACCTAAAACAGCATGGGATACCTATTTTATCCGAGGCCGATGAAACTACAAAAGGTCCTGCCAGTTTTATTGTTATGGATCCAGACGGGAACAGCATTTTGATAGATCAACACAGGTAATTGATATTAGAATTATTTTAAAATGAAAAATAGAGTAACAGGTTTAGGTGGGTTCTTCTTTAAATGTGAAGACCCTGATGCCCAAAAGCAATGGTACAAAGACCGCTTAGGCATCCCAACAGATCAATACGGATGGACTTTTTGGTGGCATGATGAAAATGGTAAAAAATGTTCCACTCAATGGAGCCCTTTTGCTAAAGACACCCAATAAGATCG
>JAHZIZ010000287.1 GCA_022601215.1 Bacteroidota bacterium | reverse complement strand
GTCACAGTGGAAGGTTTGGATGTCCCGGCAATACTTCAATATGGAAGGGAAAAAGGAAATGTGCTTCGTAAGATGACATTCCAGGAACGTGGACTCATGCTCAAGAAATTGGCCATGTATCTCAACAAACGCAAAGAACAATTCTACGAGTTGAGCTATCGGACAGGAGCTACTCGAATAGATTCTTGGATTGATATAGAAGGCGGATTTGGAAATCTGTTTGCTAATGCATCCTTGCGAAAATTGTTTCCAAACCAAAGTTACCATGTAGAAGGTGAACCTATTGATTTATCTCGTGGGGGACGATTTATGGCGCATCACATTATGGTACCCAAACAAGGAGTGGCAGTACATATCAACGCCTTTAATTTTCCAGTTTGGGGAATGCTAGAAAAGTGTGCTGTGAACTGGATGGCCGGAATGCCAGCTGTGGTTTTACCAGCGCCACAAACGTCTTATTTGGCTGAGGCGGTCGTGAAAGAAATTATAGCATCAGGCATCGTTCCTGAAGGAGCCCTTCAACTTATAAGTGGAACTGCAAAAAATATATTGGATACTGTACAGTCTCAGGATGTAGTCACCTTTACAGGGTCTGCAAAAGTAGGACGTATGTTAAAAAATCACCCTCAGCTTATAGAAGAATCAGTGCCTTTTACCATGGAAGCAGATTCTTTAAACGCTTCTATTTTAGGGGAAGATGGTGTTCCAGGTACTCCTGAATTCGATTTATTCATTAAGGAGGTCCGAAAGGAAATGACGGTGAAAGCTGGACAGAAATGTACGGCCATTCGTCGTATTATCGTTCCGGAAAACTTAATGGAAGATGTGCAAATATCCTTAGGAAAACAATTGGACAAAGTTACTATTGGAGACCCTAGATTAAAGGAAGTGCGAATGGGTGCTCTAGTAAGCGAACAACAGCGAACTTCTGTAAGAGAGCAAGTAGCAAAGATTGCCAAAACGGCTTCGATCGTCTACGGGAATACAAATGAATTGGAGACCTTAGGTGCAGATGCGGAAAAGGGATCTTTTATAAAGCCTATCCTGTTGCGTGAGGACCAACCATTTAAAAATGAAGCTTGTCATATCACTGAAGCTTTTGGACCTGTGAGCACCTTGATGCCATACAAAAATATGGATGAAGCCATAGAGCTGGCCCAAATGGGGAAAGGATCTCTGGTGTCGTCAATCGCTACAAACGATGATGCAGCTGCCAAGGAATATGTGATTGGAGCCGCATCTCATCATGGGCGGATCTTAGTATTAAATCGAGAAATGGCTAAACAAAGTACAGGTCATGGATCACCATTGCCTAGTTTGGTTCATGGTGGGCCTGGTCGCGCGGGTGGTGGAGAAGAAATGGGCGGAATGCGTGGTGTAAAGCATTATATGCAACGAACTGCGATTCAGGGAAGTCCTACAACTTTGACCGAAGTTACTGGAATTTATCAGCCAAAAGGTGCGTATAAGGATACGCCAATGCATCCTTTTCAATATCATTGGGAAGATATTCAGCCAGGAATGTCTTTAAAAACGCATAAACGAACCTTGACTGATGGCGATATTGTTAATTTTGCTAATCTTACTTGGGATCACTTTTATGCCCATACGGATATCACCTCTCTCGATGGTAGTATTTTCGAAAAACGAACGGCTCACGGATATTTTATTCTAGCCGCAGCCGCAGGTTTATTTGTTTATCCTAATAAAGGGCCTGTAGCCGCAAATTATGGATTGGAAGATTGTAGATTCTTGCGTCCTTTGTATCATAACGATACTATATACGTAAGGCTTACCTGTAAGCAAAAAATAGATCGCGAACAACGAGGAACTGAATTGCCTAGTGGAATTGTAAAATGGTATGGTGAAGTTTTTGATGCTGATGATGAATTGGTAGCTATTGTTACCGTCCTAACCATGGTTCAAAAGAAGCAAGAAGTTTTTACAGAAATGACCACTCATAAAATACATGATTGCCTATCTAGGTTGACCGAAAATAGCAAGCCCAATTGGGGGAGTATGACGCCGCAGCATATGATAGAACACCTTGAATACACCTATAGGATTGCTTCTGGAGAAATTCAAGATTTTGATATTGCAACACCAGAAAAGATTTTGGAAAAAGTACATGCTACTTTATATAACTATAATAAAATGCCGAAGGAATACGATTTTCCATTGGCAGATCGTTCAAAAATCACTGAACTAAAGCACTTGGATTTGGCCAACGCTAAGGAAAAGTTGTTGGAGGCACGGGATGAATATTTGCAGTACTTCAAAGAAAATCCAAATGCTACTACCAATAATGTGGTATTTGGTGTTTTAAATAAATTTGAATGGTACCTCATGGAACGAAAACACCTTAACCATCATTTCGAACAGTTCAATTTAATTTAGTGCCTCATCAATTTTGAAGTGAGACTTTTAACTACGATAACAATACTATGACAGCACCTTACGTAAAAGAAGATATAAATAACGGAATTTCAACTATTGAGTTCTTTCACCCCGCACATAATAGTCTCCCTGGAGATATTCTGGCAAAACTCGCGCATACCATTAGTACTGCCGGAGAAAATGATACAGTGAAAGTAATCATCTTAAAAAGTGGAGGAGATCGTACCTTCTGTGCGGGTGCAAGCTTTAAAGAACTAATCAATATCAACGATGCTGAAACCGGCCGTGTGTTCTTTAGTGGTTTTGCAAATGTAATTAATGCAATGCGAAAATGTCCGAAATTTATCATTGGACGCATCCAAGGGAAGACCGTAGGTGGCGGTGTAGGAGTTGCCTCGGCAACCGACTACTGTATGGCTTCCAAGTTTGCTTCCATAAAACTAAGCGAATTGAATGTTGG
>JAHZIZ010000032.1 GCA_022601215.1 Bacteroidota bacterium | reverse complement strand
TCTATTTCTCATATTCCATTACTAAGTGTAGGTTTTAACTGTGCCCTGGGAGCAAAACAATTGACACCACAGTTGGAAGTGGTTGCTGATCGAACCAACCTTGCAGTTTCGGCTTATCCCAACGCAGGACTTCCTAATGCATTTGGAGAGTATGATGAAAGCCCAGAACAAATGGCGGGTCAGATTAAAGAATATCTAGACAAACAACTTATTAACATCATTGGTGGGTGCTGTGGTACCACGCCGCCACATATCAAAGCAATTGCTAATATTGCCGCTCAATACCAACCTCGACCTTTAACTCAATCCGTATGATACCATCAAAACAAGACCTGTTATTGGCTATGCAACGAGTGCAACCTTTTGTTCATGAGACCCCTATACTTACTTCTAGTATGATAGATGAACAGGCCGGGTGCAAGATTTTTTTTAAGTGTGAAAATTTCCAAAAGATGGGAGCATTTAAAATGCGTGGCGCTCTGAACGCTATTGGGAATTTGTCGGAGGATCAAAAAAAGGCAGGGGTAGTCACTCATTCATCGGGAAATTTTGGTCAGGCCGTCGCCTTGGCTGCAAGAAATTTAGGAGTAACCGCTTATGTGGTCATGCCAGAAAATGCCCCGCAGGTGAAGAAAGAAGCAGTTAAAGGATATGAAGGACGGATTACAGAATGTGTTTCTACACTACAGGCTAGAGAAACAACTTCCGAAGAAATTAGAGTGAAAACTGGAGCTACTTTTTTACACCCATCTAATAACCTTGATGTGATTTTGGGGAATGCAACGGCTGGGATTGAATTGTTTAAAGAGCAAGGTGATTTAGACTATGTGCTTACGCCAGTTGGTGGCGGAGGACTTGTTGCTGGAACTGCTTTGGCGGCTCATTATTTCGGAAATAAATGTAGCACCCTGGGAGGCGAACCTTTTCAAGCGGATGACGCATATAGGTCATTGAGATCAGGTAAAATTGAGACCAATGTTAGCACAAATACTATTGCCGATGGTTTAAGGACCCATTTGGGAGATGTTAATTTTCCCATTATTAAAGCCTTGGTTTCAGATATTATTAGAGTTGAAGAACATGAAATTATTGATGCCTTGCGACTTATTTGGGAACGACTTAAAATTGTTGCAGAACCTAGTTGTGCCGTTCCATTTGCGGCTCTTTTGCGTAAGAAAGAATTATTTAAGAATAAAAAAGTTGGAATCATAATATCCGGGGGAAATGTAGATGTGAAAAATCTACCCTTTTAAAGAGTCATATGAAAGAGAAAAGATATTTAAGATTAAGCGGACTTGAACCCCTTGTTATAACCCCGGAAAGTAATTTCATTAATGTTGGGGAGCGAACTAATGTTGCGGGTTCTAAAAGATTTCTCCGATTGATAAAAGAAGAGAATTTTGAAGAGGCACTTGCCGTTGCACGACACCAAGTTGAAGGTGGTGCACAGATTATTGACATCAATATGGACGACGGACTTATAGATGGTAAAGAGGCTATGGTGAAATTTTTGAATCTCGTAATTGCAGAGCCTGATATTGCACGAGTCCCTATTATGATAGATAGTTCTAAATGGGATATCATTGAAGCTGGACTTCAGGTTGTACAAGGAAAGTGTGTTGTTAATTCCATTAGTCTAAAAGAAGGGAAAGCTGAGTTTATAAGACAAGGGAAACTGATAAGGCGTTATGGAGCGGCAGTCATTATTATGGCGTTTGATGAGGTAGGACAAGCGGACACCTTAAATCGTAGAATTGAAATCGCAGAGCGTAGTTATCGTATTTTGGTTGACGAGGTAGGTTTACCTCCAGAAGATATCATTTTTGACCTCAATATTTTCCCTGTTGCTACTGGAATGGAAGAGCATAGAAAAAATGCTATCGATTTTATTGAAGGTACCCGTTGGGTTCGCAAAAACCTTCCTCATTGCAGTGTTAGTGGCGGAGTGAGCAATGTGTCATTTAGTTTTAGAGGGAACAATACTGTGCGCGAGGCTATGCATTCAGTGTTTTTATATCATGCTATTGCGGCTGGGATGAATATGGGTATAGTTAATCCGACAATGCTAGAAGTGTATGATGATATTCCAAAAGATTTACTTGAACATGTAGAAGACGTTATTTTAGATCGAAGGGATGATGCGACTGAGCGGTTGTTAGATTTTGCAGAAACGGTTAAGGGAACCTTCAAAGAAAAAACTGTTGATCTTTCTTGGAGAGAAACGTCGCTTCAAGATCGCATCACTAGAGCATTGGTAAAAGGAATTGATGGTTATATTATTGAAGATGTAGAAGAAGCTAGGAGTAGAGCTTCCGCACCCATAGAAGTAATCGAGGGACATCTTATGACAGGTATGAATGTGGTAGGTGATCTTTTTGGAAGCGGAAAGATGTTTCTTCCTCAGGTGGTGAAAAGTGCTCGCGTTATGAAAAAAGCGGTCGCATATTTGGAACCTTATATTGATGAAGAAAAGAGGAAGAATAATAATAAACATGTTCAATCGGGAGCTGGAAAAGTACTTATGGCTACAGTAAAAGGAGATGTCCATGATATTGGTAAGAATATCGTTTCTGTAGTGCTCGCTTGTAATAATTATGAAATTATTGATCTTGGAGTTATGGTGCCGCCAGAACGAATTATTGCCGAGGCTAAGGCGCAAAAAGTAGATGTCATAGGTTTGAGTGGACTTATTACACCTTCTCTAGATGAAATGGTATTTCTAGCAAAGGAAATGCAACGACAGGATTTTGAAGTACCCTTATTAATTGGAGGGGCTACTACAAGTAAGGCGCATACCGCAGTTAAAATCGACCCGCAGTATAAACATGCTGTAGTACATGTGAATGATGCTTCTAGGGCAGTAACTGTAGTAGGTGATTTATTGCAAAAAGAAAGAAAGGTCGGATATATCAAATCTCTTAAAGATGAGTACGCACAATTTCGAGAAGGATTTTTAAACCGACAAAAAATAAAAACCTTTGTTTCAATAGAAGATGCGAGGGCCAATAAATTTAAAATAGACTGGAATGCTTCAGAAATAAAAACACCTAACAAACTCGGAGTCCAAATTATAGAAGATTTTGATATGGAACACCTTAAGGGGTATATCGATTGGACTCCCTTTTTTAGAAGTTGGGATTTGCATGGTCGATTTCCTGCGATATTAAAAGACAATATTGTTGGAGCGCAGGCATCAGAATTATTTCAAGATGCCCAGCTATTACTCGATCGAGTACTATCGGAAAAATTACTCACAGCAAAAGCCATTTTTGGTTTGTTTGAAGCTAATACGATTAATGATGATGATATTGAATGTGTTCATTCGAACGAAGAAGTGAGTCCTGGGCATCAACAAAGATTCGTCTTTCGAACACTTAGACAACAAAGCAAAAAAGCAAAAGGCAGGCCTAATATAGCCTTGGCGGACTTTATTGCTCCCACCGAAAGTGGCCTTACCGATTACATAGGCTGTTTTTGTGTAACTACCGGTTTTGGAACCGCTCAGTTGGCTGCAAAATTCGAAGCAGATAATGATGACTATAATAGCATCATGATTAAAGCCTTGGCAGATCGTCTAGCTGAGGCATTCGCGGAGTACTTGCATAAAGAAGTGCGGACCTCTCATTGGGGTTATGCCGTTGATGAGAAGCTTACCAACGAAGAATTAATAAAAGAATCTTATAAAGGAATTCGTCCGGCTCCAGGCTACCCAGCATGTCCTGATCATTTAGAGAAAGAAACCATTTGGCAGCTCCTTCAGGTAAAAGAACAAATTGGCGTAGAGCTTACAGAAAGCTTGGCAATGTGGCCTGCTGCTTCGGTTTCTGGGTATTACTTTGAAAATCCAGAAGCTCGTTATTTCGGATTAGGTAAAATAAAAGAGGATCAAGTAGCGGACTATGCTATCCGTAAAAATATTTCAGAAGAGAAAGCTACTAAGTGGCTACAACCCAATATTGCAGACTAATGAAAGTAACCGAACACATAAAAACTGCCAACAGCAAAACTCAGTTTTCATTTGAGATTTTACCCCCTTTAAAAGGACAAAATATCAACTCAATTTTTGAGAATATTGATCCGTTAATGGAATTTAATCCTCCCTTTATTGATGTTACCTATCATAGAGAAGAATACGTTTATAAGGAATTGGAAAATGGGTTGCTGCAGAAGCAGGTAGTCCGAAAACGCCCTGGTACGGTTGGAATTTGTGCTGCTATCCAGAATAAATATAGTGTTGATGCGATTCCTCATATTTTATGTGGAGGCTTTACCAAAGAAGATACAGAAAATTTCTTAATCGATCTTGGGTTTTTAGGGATAGACAATGTGATGGCGCTGCGAGGAGATGCCGTTAAAAGTGAAACCTACTTCACTCCAGAAAGAGAAGGGCATAAATATGCCAACGAGTTGGTCGGTCAAATTTCTGACTTAAATAATGGGGTTTATCTCGATGAGGAAATTCAGAATCAATCGCAAACCGATTTCTGTATTGGTGTTGCTGGTTATCCCGAAAAGCATATGGAGGCACCTAGTTTGGATAGTGATATTCATTTTTTAAAGAAGAAGATAAAACAAGGAGCTACTTACATTGTGACTCAGATGTTTTTTGAAAACCAACGCTATTTCGATTTTGTAGATAAATGTCGTTCTGAAGGCATCACAGTACCTATCATTCCTGGACTTAAACCAATTGCGACAAAAAAACAGCTCAATCTAATTCCGCATCGCTTTAGTTTAGAGCTGCCAGACGACCTAATTATGGAAGTTGTAAAGTGCAACGATAATAAAGCAGTGCGTCAAGTTGGTATTGATTGGTGTGTAGCACAAAGCAAAGAGTTGATTGCCGCAGGGGTACCTGTATTACATTATTATTCAATGGGTAAAAGCGATAATATTAGAGCTATCGCCTCGCAGATTTTTTAATTTGCTATTTTTGCGGCATGTCCCGTTACCTACTTTTACTTTTGTTACTTCCTTTCTTTTGTTTTGGACAGGAGACAGCACCTTCAAATGCTTACTTTGATGTACAGCTGTATTCTGGAACCATGATTCGTCATAATAAGAATGTGGCGCATTTGGTGCGAGACCATCCTGCTGGCTTTGTTGCAAGTTATAATGTAAAGACCAAAGGTGGTAAATATTGGCACGCTGCTTATAACTACCCAGATTGGGGTGTCTCATTTTTGTATCAAGACTTTAAGACTGAGGTCTTAGGCAAAAACTTGGGGCTGTACGGTCATTATAATTTCTACTTTTTTAATAGACGTCTGCAATTACGATTGGCAGAAGGTATTGCCTATAACACCAATCCGTTCGACATCGACGACAATTTTAAAAATGTCGCCTATGGAAGTCATCTCGTTGGTTCTACCTATATTTTATTGAATTATTATCAACCCAATTTGTTTGAAGGTGTGGGAATGCAGCTAGGACTTTCTTTTGTCCATCATTCTAATGCTAGTTTTAAGGCGCCTAATTCAGGGAGTAATGTAGTAGGGGTTAATATAGGTGTACAGTATGATAGTTCGCCGACAAAAATGGAAGAGCGCCAAGTGAAGGCTGATACCATTGACTTTTCAGAAAAAATAAAATACAATATCGTGTTTAGAGGAGGTGTTAATGAAGGAGATATTATTGGACTTGGACAACAGCCCTTCGGAGTGTTATCTATCTATGCAGACAAGCGACTAGGATATAAGAGTAGTTTACAATTTGGAACAGAACTTTTTGTTTCAGAATTTCTAAAAAAGGAAATCGAATATCGTGCTCTTTCATTTCCAAGTAGTAATCTAACAGGAGACGAAGATTATAAAAGGGTAGGGTTGTTCGTAGGACACGAGTTAAGGCTTGGGAAATTAGCGCTACCTACTCAACTAGGATATTACCTTTATTGGCCATATGAATACGAACCCAGAGTGTACAGTAGAATTGGAGTTAAGTACTATATAAGTGATGCTGTTTTTGGTGTGGTAAGTTTAAAAACGCATGCAGCAAATGCAGAGAATGTTGAATTTGGAATAGGAATACGATTATGAAAAAAATAAGCTACTTATTCATTTTATGTTCTTTTTTAGGATGCAATAGTGAAGATGCTCCCAATTGTCTTCAGAAGGAAGGGAACCATGTTAGTGCCGTATTCGAGATGCCTTCTTTTCGGAAAATTAGAATAGAAGATGATGTGTCATTGATCATAAAGCAAGGCGATGTACAAGAAGTGCTTATCGAAACGGGGGAGAACTTGTTAAATGATGTTTCTGTAACCGTTGAAGACGAAACACTAGTTGTTCGAGATAACAATCGGTGCAACTTGGTTAGAGATTATGGAAGTACAAAAGCCATTGTCACAGTACCAAGTTTGGTGGAGATTAGAAACAGTAGTGAGTATGATGTTGTAAGTGAAGGAGTTCTTCGGTTTGACTTTTTACAATTGGTTTCTAATACGACTGGGGGAATAGATGGCACTCGTAAGAGTGGAGATTTTACGCTGACTATTGATTGTGCGGACTTTCGAGTGGCAGCCAACGGGTTTAGTGCTTTTTATATCGATGGTTATGCCGAAAAGGCCATCATTAATTTTGAAGATGAAGTACCTCTTTTTGAAGGAGCAGATTTATTCGTCAATGACCTGCGAATTCTTCATCGAAGTGCAAATAGGATGATAGTAAATCCTAGAGAAAGAATTAGAGGAGAAATAAGGGGAACCGGTGATGTTATTGCCATAAATAGACCTCCAATAGTTACTGTAGAAGAAATCTTTACAGGGCGCTTAATATTTCAAGATTAATGTATATTTGCGCCATTCTACCAACTATGAGACACATTCTATTTGTTATAGCTTTCTTGTTTTTTTGCGGTAACGTATGGTCACAAGACAAGCCGGCAAGACCATTCGCTATTGAAGCAGATGCTTTCTACGGAAGTATTTTAGAACACAACCCGGATATTTCACATTTAATTACGGCTCATCCACAAGGAGTCTGGTTAAGTTATAACCGCAAAACCTATGGATTCCGTGAAGCCGAAAGACGATATAATTATCCAGATTGGGGATTCACAATGTTATATCAGGATTTTGATAATCCAATTTTGGGTGAGAACTACAGTTTGTATGCCCATATGAATTGGTATTTTTTAAATAGAAACTTGGTTTTTAGAATGGGACAAGGAATTGCTTATGCAACTAATCCATACGACCCTGAAACCAATTTCCTAAATAATGCTTTTGGTTCGGATGTACTGAGTACCACTTTTTTAAAACTTAACTATGTTAAGGAAAATATCTGGCAAGGACTAGGTGTACAGGCTGGATTTGGTATCATCCATTACAGTAACGCAAACTTCAGAGCCCCGAATAATAGTACTAATACGTGGGCCTTTAATGTGGGTGCAAGTTATTTGTTTGACCACGAAAATTTTCCAGATTATATCGAAGAAGAGGATCCGCCAAGTACATCGCATGCAGAGCGCATTAAATACAATATAGCCTTTCGTTTTGGTTGGAATGAAAGCGATGTTGTAGGACAAGGGCAATTCCCTTTTTATACGGTTTCTGCTTTTGCAGATAAGCGAATAAACTACAAAAGCTCTCTTCAATTAGGTGTGGATTACTTTGATTCTAAATTCAGACAAGTTAGCTAGAATACCAAAAATAAATTCAGATCAGTGGTATGTCAAATTTCAGAATTGAGATTTGTCGGTTTGAACTTTGAATTTGCAATCTGTTTGTGGGAATTCTTCAGTCTACTTTTCTTAGTGGCACTCAAATGCGCTTTCATTTTTTACAGTAAATGACCATGTTTTCGCAATTACAGAAACGCGAACTTTGGAACGTGGTGGGAATTCCGAAACAATATTTCTATCGCCGGAACAGCCGTCAGTGTTCCTGGCTAATTGGTGGAAGGAATGACGAAAAATGCTGACACTTCTTACTGGAACGAAATTTGGCGCGCTTGAACTTTTCCTGGCATGTGCGATGAGACGTGTCGAAGATTGACACAAAGTGATGCGATATCTCTATTACCCCGCTATTTTGTGCCGGAACAACACTTTACCAAGCAATTTGTTATTACCG
>JAHZIZ010000286.1 GCA_022601215.1 Bacteroidota bacterium | reverse complement strand
CATTTTCGCTATTTGGTTTTATTCGCATAAACTAAAAAGGTATTTATTTGTTGGAAATTTAACGTCTGCTACTCTTGCGGTTGTTCCATTTTTTGCTGTTTTATTTACTATCGTAATTTTGACCAAGTGATCTTTGTTCATGCAACGTTTTTGTTTTTGCTTATTTCGATGCGTGAAATAGTAAAAGATTTAGAAAACCTAAAAGGAGACCTTGCACAAGGATATCAAACCTTGCCTATTGTTTATGGGGAGAAGGCGGCTAAGACAATGTTGACGATACTAAGTGCCATAACGTTATTGCCAACTTTTTTACTCATACTGAAATTTGAAATTGGTTGGATGTATCTCTATTTTTATGGTAGTATCTTTACTTTATTAGTGTTTGTTGGCGTACTCTGGAAGTCGTCTAGAAAATTTCATTATGTCATTCTTCATGGTTTGTTAAAATTCATTATAGTTATTGGTGTTTTTAGCATTGTTTTAATTGATGTCGCTGTACTTCTTAATCGTTTTCATCTTATCCTATAGATTTTAACATCCTCCTAACTAACTACTTTGTGGGATTTATGTAGTTTTAAATCCATGAATACAAGCCAGTATCTTAAAGTCGCTCTAGCTCAAATAGCCCCTGTTTGGTTGGATAAAGAAGGAACCCTTCAGAAAGTGCTCAAACAAATAAAAGAAGCCTCAAAAGAGCAAGCAGAGCTCATTGTTTTTGGAGAAGGATTGTTGCCAGGATATCCATTTTGGTTAGCGCTCACTGAAGGAGCGCAGTGGGATAAAAAAGTAAATAAAGAGTTGCATGCCCACTACGTGCGGAATTCAGTGACCATAGAACATGGAGATTTGGACGCCGTGTGTGCTTTGGCGAAAGAATGTCAAATGGCAGTTTATCTCGGGATTATTGAACGTCCTTTGGACAGAGGTGGACATAGTATTTATGCTTCGTTAGTGTATATTGATGGAGATGGCATGATACAGTCCGTACACAGAAAACTTCAGCCCACTTATGATGAACGCTTAACTTGGTCCCCAGGCGATGGACACGGATTGAAGGTGCATGCATTAAAGGATTTCACCGTTGGAGGATTAAACTGTTGGGAAAATTGGATGCCGCTACCAAGGGCAGCACTTTATGGTCAAGGAGAAAACTTGCACGTAGCTGTATGGCCTGGTAGTGATCATAACACCAAAGATATCACACGATTTATTGCTCGCGAAAGTAGAAGTTATGTTCTTTCGGTATCTAGTTTAATGAAGGTAGAAGACTTCCCACAAGGAACACCTCATTTAGAAAAGATTTTTGAAAAAGCCCCTAAGATATTGGCCAATGGAGGAAGTTGCATTGCTGGACCTGATGGTGAATGGATTGTAGAGCCAGTAGTGCATAATGAAGGTAATATTTATCACACCCTTGATTTTAATAGGGTTTATGAGGAACGTCAGAATTTCGACCCTGTTGGACATTACTCTCGACCAGATGTTACCAAGCTTATGGTAAATACAGAGCGTCAATCTACTATAGAAATTAAAAAGTAGTCCAATCCTTAAAACTTATTATAAGGCCATTCATACCTGATATTTTTAACTGTATCTTTGCAAAAAATATAAACATGGCGCAAGGCAGAAATAATAGAAAAGGAAATCCTTCAAAAAGAGACGATAGCTCAAGAGGAGGAAATGCACGTAAGCAGACTGCAGGACCTAAAAAGACTACTTCAAACTCGGCAACTAAAAAAGAAGGAATTCGTTTAAATAAGTACATCGCTAACAGTGGAGTATGTTCTCGACGTGAGGCCGATATGTATATTGCTACTGGGCAGGTAGTAGTAAATGGAAAGGTCATTAACGAAATGGGATACCGTGTTATGAGAACCGATGAGGTTAAATTCGATGGACGCAGAATTAGCCCAGAGCCCCCCACCTTCGTAGTTCTTAATAAGCCTAAAGGAGTCGCTACTACAAATAGTGAATCAAAAGGCTTAACTGTTATGGATATTGTGGCTGGTGCTAGTAGTGCACAGATAAAACCTTTTGGACGCCTTGGAAGAAATGCCACAGGACTATTGCTTTTTACAAATGATGATGCTTTTCGTCAAAAATTCAGTAAAAAAGGTATTGATAGATTGTTTCATGTAGAACTTAATAAAAATCTAAAACCAGAGGATCTTAAAAAGATACAAGAGGGCCTTAAATTAGAAGGGAAAGATGTAAAAGTGGAAGAGGTTAGTTATGTAAACAAAGCCCCTAAAAAGGAAGTAGGCTTGCGTATTAAGCATACTGGGAACTCTATCATTCGAAGCATTTTTGAGCATTTGGGATATGATGTTGTTAAGGTAGATTGTGTAACACTTGGTCCCGTGACAAAAAAAGATTTGCCACGAGGTCGCTACCGCCATCTTTCAGAGGAAGAATTAACCATGTTTAGTAGGTTATAGTTTAATCTTCTGTAAAGGTGAGCATTAGTCTTGTTGGATTGTTCTCATCATTGACATCTATGTAATAGGTGTAAAAACCATTAGGTAAGGGGGTCTCTCCAACAAAGTCAACCGGAATAATTTCAATTACAGTGTCTCTAACACCTATTTGCACGTAACCATACGAATAGGTTTTGGTATAACTTTGATATTCTGAAACATCGCCTGGAGAAAGTGTGCCATAGTCTTTGTTCCTAAAGTTTATATTTTCGAAGGTGATGTCGCTGCTAACATTTTCTAATCTTATGTTTATAGATCCAGTACTATCGTCATCCTTGCATTGAATAAAAAGGACTCCGATTGCGATAAGTAGAAATAACTTTTTCATAAATTTTAATATACAAAAAAGTCAGGTCCTCTCTACCGTGTTCCTGGAAGGCAGTCTTAATTCGTAAATAAGCACGACAAGAACCACCAGATACTCAAGAGCTACAAACCATAGATTTTCAGCGAAACTATCGGCACCATATGCACTATAACTAAACATTACTACAAAGCTCCAAACAATGGGGAATTTGTACTTGGTAAATACAGAAAGCAATAAGGGTGTAGCGACATACCAGGGATGTACTGTTGTTGATAACAAAAAGTAGCAAGAAATTCCAAAAAGCAGCCCCGTGATAAGCTGCTGCGTTGTATTGTTTTTTCTGAAGAATGAGAGCATTAATAATATAAGTATCACTACAAGCGGAAGGATTTTTCCAACAGTTTCAATGAGATTCCAGCCTATGGTTTGAAATCCAATCCAACGAATGATATAATAAATACTTGCGTTAAATTCAAATTTCTGAAACCAGAGTCCAATGCTAGAGGCAAAATTATCTATGAAGGCACCCGAAATAAAAGGAGCAAAGGAGAGCACAACAGTGGCCAGTACTATTGCATAAAATCCAAATAAATTTGCTGTTCTCAGGCTAATAGAAGTCTCTTTTTTATAGAGTATTGGATTTTTTAAGAAGTGCAAAAAGAAAATGGGTAGCATCAATAGCGGTATCAGTTTTACTGAAATCGACAACCCGATTAATACGGCTGCCCAAAACCATTTACCTTTGTGAAGGAGATATAAACTCCATATTAGGAAGAAGAGCATGACTCCTTCAAAATGAAGGTTCCCTGTGAGTTCAATAATGATAAAAGGGTTTAAAAAATACCAAAAAATGTTTTTCAAAGGAAGTCCAAGGCTTTCGAGTAATTTCTTTCCAAAAAACAGGATGCCTATGTCTGCTAAAATGATCAGGATTCTCAAGACTATAGCGGATCCTAAAATGCTTTTGCCTGAAAATAGGGCGGCAACGGCAAAGCACAACTGATTGAGAGGCGGGTAATTGCTGAAATGACTTCCGTTGAGACTTCCCATGCCTTGATAGAGTTCCTGCGCTTGAGGCATGTGGATTGCGCTCCATTGCGAGGTTGTCCAATTGGCCAACAATGACTTTGGAGGAAGATTATTTAAAAATTGTTCTGGCGTAAATAAATAGGGACTTACGCCTTCAACTAACAACCTACCATCCCATAAAAATCGATAAAAATCTTGGGACAGATTAGGAAGTGCAGGCAAAAAAAGGAGACGGAATAAAATGCCCAAACCCGCTAGTGTCCAAAAACTATATTTGGTGTTTCTAACTAAGAAATAGCAACTTCCAAAAAGCCCGGCGCTCAAAGTGAGTAAATTGAACGTTTCACCTCTGTCCAACTCATATGCAAATAGAAAATAAAGCACCAGTACACCAAATATTGGTATAAAGGGACTTGAGAATTTATTCACTGTTGATAGCACCTTGCTTATATCTAAATTTTTGCCGTTAGCGTGCAACTAGTCTTGCCACTCCGCAATAAAAAGATTGGTATCCCTCGTACCACCGTTATTTCGGTTTGAAGAAAACGCTAAATATTTTCCGTCATTAGAGAATACTGGAAAAGCGTCAAAGGTTTCTCCATGGGTAACACGCTCTAAATTTTTACCATCCAAATCAATTAAATAGAGGTTGAAAGGGAAACCGCGTTCCGCTTCAAAGTTACTGCTGAATAGTATTTTTTTTCCGCTAGGGTGAAAAAACGGACTCCAATTGGCATTTCCTAAATTGGTTAATTGACGGAGATCACTTCCATCTGCATTGCAGATATACAATTCCATTTCGGTAGGCTCAACCAAACCTTCGGCTAATAAACCTTTGTATTTTGCGATTTCTTCTTCAGTTTTTGGGCGAGAAGAACGGAAAATAAGCTTCGTTCCATCAGGCGAGAAAAATGCACCGCCATCATAACCTAACTCATTAGTTATTTGTTGAACGTCACTACCATCTATATTCATGGTGTAGAGTTCAAGATCTCCACTGCGCATTGAGGTGAAAACAATCTTATCGCCTTTAGGACTTACCGTAGCCTCAGCGTCATACCCCGGTTCATCGGTCAATTGTCCTGTTATATTCCCTTCTAAATCGGCTACAAAAATGTCGAAACTATCATAGACCGGCCATACATATTTTCCATTCTTACGTAGCGGTACTTCGGGACAATTTTCATCGACCAAATGTGTTGAGCCGTATACATAATGCTTGTTGTCGGGTAAAAAGTAAGCACACGTAGTCCGCCCTTTCCCTGTTGAAATCATTGGGGGTTGTTTGCCATTAAATGTTTCATCAACATCCATTAAAAACATCTGGTCGCACCCTACACCCCATTGTTCATAATTGGACTGGAAGACCAGTTGTTTATCATCGAAACTCCAGTATGCTTCTGCATTATCACCTCCAAAAGTGACTTGACGAATATTTTTAAAGTGTTTTTCTTCGGGGTAAATTAAACTGTCTTGGACAATTTCTTTAAGGTTTTCTTCTGATGTTGTTGCAGACTCGACGCGTTTTTCTGAAGCATTTTTACATGAAAAGAAGAAGCAAATAATTAGTAGGATGGATAGAAGTCTCATATTTACATTAATTTTGTGTAAAAATAATGATATGCGATTAATTCTTACGGTATTATGTCTGGTTATTCTGTTCTCCTGTAAAGATAAGGTTGTGAAACTTGTTTCTATGGAGGAAGATGTAGAGGTCTTAGCCGATGATAGTTTTTCAGGTCGAGAGACTGGAACCATTGGAGAGATTAAAGCATCACAGTATATCGCACGACGGTATGAGGAAATAGGTTTGGAGATGAAGGGTAGTGATGGTTATTTTCAAGAGTTTAGCTTTAAACCTAGTGTGAACCCTCATAAAAAGCCGAATGTTAGTGATTCCGTTGGAGATGGGTTAATTTATGGGAGAAATGTAGTTGGATTTATTAATAATAATGCGCCAACAACAGTTGTTATTGGAGCTCACTACGACCATTTAGGTTTAGGGGGTGTTGGATCTTTGCATCGCGATGGGGAGGCAATTCACAATGGAGCAGATGATAACGCAAGTGGTGTAGCTATTATGTTGAGATTGGCACATACGTTGGCTTTTAATGATACTACTGAGAGTAACAACTTTGTCTTTGTCGCTTTTTCTGGAGAGGAAATGGGCTTACTAGGATCAGCTTACTGGGTGAAAAATGCCACAGTGGATATTAGTACGGTGAATTATATGATCAATATGGATATGGTGGGTCGTCTCAATGCTGAAAATACGCTGGCTGTTCATGGCGTGGGGACATCTCCTATATTTAAACAAACCTTGTTTGCAAATAATGAGCAAGGGCTAAATTTAGCAGAACATGAGAGTGGTGTAGGACCCAGTGATCACACTTCCTTTTACATTGCGGATATTCCAGTATTACATTTTTTTACAGGACAGCATGAAGATTATCACAAGCCAAGTGATGATAGCGAGAAATTGAATTACCAAGGAATGACTACTATTAGTGATTATATTCTTGCCATTGTGAAAGATTTAGATGATCATGGGAAAATAGCTTTTAGGAAAACCAAGGATGAAAGTGAAGAAGTGCCTGCTTTTAAAGTTGGTTTAGGGGTGGTTCCTGATTATTTATTCACGGGAAAAGGAATGCGTATTGATGGGGTTAGTGAAGATAGACCTGCACAAAAGGCTGGATTGCAAAAAGGAGATATTGTGGTTCAAATGGGTGATAGTACTGTTGTAGACCTCATGAGTTACATGAGGGTGTTAGCTACCTATGACAATGGTCAAAAAGCGAAGGTGATCGTAGATCGTGACGGACAACCATTGGAAGTGGAAGTGGAATTTTAATGTTCCTACATCATCATGCTTCCGCATATCCCCAAGCTCACCAGCAGGTAGATTCCTGCGATGATAAATAAGACTTTAGCCGAATTCTTTTTACCTTTAGATCGAAGGATAAGTCCAATAATCGCTAAGATGATCGGAATTCCGAAACCGACGAAAAAGATCCCCAAAATTAAAATTCCTAGGCCATCCATATTACCTTCTAGTGCGAATAGTTTCATTCCATTTCGTTTATTAATTCCTCAAGATACGCTCTTTTTTCGTCTCTATAAAAAAGATTCATTGTTTCAAAAGGAATGATGTTATAGTCTTTGTCGACAATATGAACGCAGGATTTCTTAACGGCTCTGACGTCGAAATTATGTGCATCTATAAATTGCATGATAATAATTCTGAAGAGATTATCGTAACCTAAATTTGGGGCATCAATATGTGGTAAGCAACACATTATAGATTGCAAGTTTTCTTCGGCAACTTCCACCGAATTTCCGGTGCTAAATAGTTCAATCATTTTGCCGTGTAGTTGCTCGTCCTGTTCGTATACAATCGTATTTTTACTATTATCTAAAAGGTCATTGGGATTGATATATCGAGTGAGTGGAAACACCTCTCCTCCTAATTTCAACGCGTACCCCATGACCAAAGCATCCGGGTTGCACGGCACAGGAAGAAGATCGTCTGGCGTCCATATATCGGTTTGCTCCATAATCTTTCTTCTCACTTCGGTAAGAGTAATTCGATCCTTGTTGATGTCAAAATTCTCGAGTCGTCCAGCAATTTGGGTGGGTTGAAAAGTAACTCCTCTCACACAGGGCTGAGTTAAGCCATATTCAATTATGTCCCCGATTTCGTGATCATTTTCTCCTTTTTGAAGAGTTACCACCAAAGTAGTAGATAGATTTACTTCATTGAGATTGGCAATAGCGGCCTTTCTAATTTTACTGAGATCAGCCCCACGCATTTTTTGAAGTACAGTATCTTCAAAAGAATCGAATTGCAGGTAAATTTCGAAATCTGGACTGTAGCTTTTTAACTTAGCAACAAAGTCTTTTTCCTTGGCAATCCTTAGTCCATTAGTATTAACCATTAGATGGCGAATAGGTAACGACTTTGCATAGTCTAGAATTTCGAAAAACTCGGGATGTAAGGTAGGTTCTCCACCGCTTATTTGAACTACATCCGGCTCTCGTTCATGTTCTACAATAGTGTCCAACATTTTCTTTACTTCAGTCAAGCTTCTATGCCTTCCGTAGGTAGGAGAGGAACCCGCATAGCAAGTTGGGCATGTCAGGTTACATCGATCCGTTATTTCTATGATAGTAAGGCAGGAATGCTGTTCATGATCTGTACACAAACCGCAATCGTACGGACAACCATAATGTGTTTTTTTACTAAACTTATAGGGTGTTTCGGATGGCTTGTTGTAGTTTCTTATGTTCTTGTAGTACTCAATGTCGTCTGCGATTAACACTTTTGAGTTCCCGTGTTCTTTGCAGCGTTTTAGCATAAAAACATTTCCTTTTTCAAACACAATTTTTGCATCTACACGTTTTAAGCATTGAGGGCATAGACTTAAGGTGAAATCGTAATACGTATATTTTCTTTCAGGCATTCTTTTTAGATATCAGTGTCTCTAAGATAGTATTTCTGTAATAGATTAAGCATAGGATACATAGATATTGAATACTACTAAGTCCAAAGAGTAAGAATTCATTGGGTTTCAGAAATTCAATGAAAAAGCGAAAACTAAAATAACTGATCATAAAATATTGAAACAATGTACCGCTTATGAGATTTTGAGTACGTTTTAGCCGTTTCAGAAAAACAAACAACACAACGAGAAATAGAAGTTCGTAAAGCGCTATAGGGTGTCTGGGTATTCCATCTCCAAGGTCTATTCCAAGAAAAGATCGGGTCTCTATTCCATATGCGAACTCTTTTATTCCAGTAAGAAAACAACCCATGCGGCCAATGAATATGCCTAGGATAATTGGGAAGGTGAATAGGTCTCCAGAAGACTGTGTTTCTCCAATGATTTTTTTCACAAGCTCAACGCCCAGTAAACCACCAAAGAGCCCCCCCATTATGGTTTTGGTATTGATAATTCTTATGAAACTGCTCCAAGAAAATTCAAAGAAAGGATACTCTAACCAACCCATAATTCTGGAGCCGATGAGTGCTCCAAAAATCGCTCCTAGAATAATAGAAAGCCTGTTGGTATAACTTATGACATCAGTATTTTTTCTTCGAAGAATTACATAATATCGAAAGGCAATGAAAAAGGCGAGGTAT
>JAHZIZ010000285.1 GCA_022601215.1 Bacteroidota bacterium | reverse complement strand
TCTATCGCCACCATACATCGCACCTACTTGGGGAATGGAAACATGACTTTCATCTACAATCATCAAGAAATCATCTGGAAAATAATCCAGTAAACAGAAAGGTCGTGTACCTGGCAGTCTTTGATCTAAATAACGAGAATAATTTTCTATACCACTACAATACCCCAGCTCACGTATCATTTCCAAATCAAAATTGGTGCGCTCATCTAATCGCTTTGCCTCCAAATGTTTGCCTATTTCTTTAAAATAATCTACTTGCTTTACCAAGTCATCCTGAATCCCTTTGATAGCACCTTGAAGGACATCAGGAGAGGTTACAAACATATTGGCAGGGTATATATTGAGGCGGTCATATTTCTCAATGACTTCGTTAGTTGCTGGGCGAAAGGCTTCGATTTCCTCAATTTCATCTCCAAAAAAATGAATTCTGAAAGCATCATCGGCGTATCCTGGGTAGACATCAACGGTGTCTCCCTTAATTCTAAAATTACCGTTGCTGAAATCAGCTTCGGTACGTGAATACAGACTTTGTACTAGTTGATGCAAGAGTTTCGTTCTTGATATTATTTGTCCCTGTTGTATGGAGATTACGTTTTTCTGAAACTCTACAGGGTTTCCAATACCGTATAAGCATGAAACAGAGGCGACTACAATCACATCTCGTCTACCAGAAAGGAGCGAAGAGGTCGTGCTTAGTCGCATTTTCTCTATTTCCTCATTAATCGATAGGTCTTTTTCTATATAAGTTCCGCTGGTTGGGATATAAGCTTCTGGCTGATAGTAATCGTAGTAAGACACAAAATATTCTACTGCATTTTCAGGGAAGAATTGTTTGAATTCGCTGTAAAGCTGAGCTGCCAAGGTTTTATTATGCGCCAGCACTAAGGTAGGTTTCTGAACCTCCTCTACAACATTAGCCACTGTAAAGGTTTTACCACTTCCTGTAACTCCTAACAATGTCTGATAGGGCTCACCAGATTGCAGACCCTCTACTAAAGATTTAATAGCAGCAGGTTGGTCACCGGTGGGTTTAAAATCACTAACAATATTAAATTTCATAGGAAAGAAGCTAGGCTACAAAGTTAGGGATTATTGACTATGAACATAGTGTTATTTTTCAGCAATTACCTCTACCATTATCGGGCAACAAATAATTGCTGCTTCCACTTTTTCTAGTGCTTCAAGATCTGCAAAGGCTTGCTGTACTTCTTCGAAAGTTAAGAGCCCCATCTCTGCTAATCTTGGGAAGTAGCTGTAATAAAAAGTCTTAGGCCATTGCCATACTACATCCTTAGGAGTGGCTAGCTTAGGCATAAGTCGAATCCCTTTTATTTTCATGCCCATTTCAGTAAGCATCAGAGGAAGTTCCCTACCTATATTAATCTGGCCAGGAGCGTTATTAAAGCTTTGCATGGCTGCTGCTATAGCCTTGCTTAAATGTTCTTTTCTAGGGACTACTTGATGTGTAGTCCATTCAAAATATTCGTGTAAAACCATCGTGGCTCCTGGTTTAAGCGCATCATAGACATTTTTTAAAATTTCATCAGGATTCGGAAGCCAAGCCATGGCCCATCTGCAATACATCCCGTCGAGACTATTGGGTTGCAATTTCATCTCATTAAAGTCTGCTAAAATGGGCTCTATATTAAGGTGATATAGTTCTTTAATATGGTTGAGGTGCGCTATATAATTGGCAGAAAGGTCAACACCGATTACTTTTCCTTCTTGCCCTGCAATATAGGCTAGTTCTTTGGTGCAAAAACCAGGTCCTGACCCCAAATCTAAGAGGGTGTCACCTGCCTTAAACTGAGCAAGGTTCCATCCTTTTTGAGCCTCCTCGGCCCAAACTTGATGCTGTACTCCGAGTCGGTGTAGTTCTTCGGCATCTGTACCGAGAATGTAAGCGTTTTGTTCTTTCATGCGGTTGTTATTAATAATTTACATAGACATCCCCAATAAATGGACTGGGAAAGTCAGAATCGTTTAGTACGAGTACATAGTAATAGGTTCCAACGGGAACGAATGTATTTGTATATAAAACTCCAGTATTGGGAATAGCATCCCATAAGCCGTCATCATTACCTCCTTCGTAAATGAGATTTCCTTCTCGGCTGTATATTTTCAATTCAAATTTTGGGAACACATCTATTAGGTAATCAATGTGAAATACATCATTACTCATATCACCATTTGGTGATATTCCATCATAAATAATGGGTGCACAGCGTTCGGTCATTATAGTAAAGGAGGTGGTCCTAAAACATATTTCATTCTCTAATCTAACAAAAATAGTTTGTGGGTTTGAGGTGTTTACAAAATCACCAGGATTCTCGATGGGATTGATATTGGCCAACGCATCTCCCTCCGAAATGAAATAATTTAATTCTCCTGGGGTATTTTGAGTGATTAGATCATCTTGGTTGGTCAAGGCAAAGGTGGCCATCTCAAACCCGCGATCGCATTCCACTAAATCTGGTAGGTCCGTGATGGGAGGAATGGTGCCAAATTCTTCAGCAATATCAAATTCGTTATTCTGCTCATTGAGTTCCTCTACAATTCCTATTCCTGCTCCATTTTCATCCGCAACCGCCGCAAGAACAAAAGTTGTGGGTACGCCAACCAGGCTTACTTCAATGCTACTTGTTTCACTGGTACCTATAGGCAATGTGTTTAGTGTTAGTGTGGTTCCAAGCAGCTGCAAATCTGCATAAAAGGCGATAGGTGTCCCGGCGGGTAAAGGAGCTGTGCCTTCGATGTTATACACGGTAAATTCGATAAGCAAATCTCGTTGTCGACATGCGTATAACTCATTGTCTATGCTAACCGTAGCGTCAGGAAGTGGACATTCGATGATTTCAATCGTAAAGCTTTCTACTACAAAGCAATCCGGGTTTGCTACACGAATCCAGATGGTCTCCGGATTAGTCGTGTTCTCATAGGATTCAATATTTTCAGTTATTGGGTTTTCATTATTTTCCGCGTCAATTTCCGAGGTGTGATAGGTAATGGCGTTAATTGGGTCAATGGTATTAGTCGCATCCGTTAAGTCGAATAATTCTAACCCAAAAACGTCACAAAGTTGCAAATTTGTAAGACCAGAAACCTCTGGTGACACCAAGAGGTGAAAATCAACAGTGCTCTCATTATTCTCTTCATCCAGTTCATTAAAATCTGAAGTGTCATCCACAATAGCTCTCAATAGGAAATCAGCGGGCACTGAATCTGGAATTGTCAAAGTAATACTACCAGTTTCAGAAGCTCCAAAATCGATAATAGCAGCTGTTGTAGTTTGTTCAATTAAGGTATTGTCTGCGTAAAAACCAATAGATGCAATAGGGAACCTATCCGTACCGTTTGTGTTGAATACCGTATAATCTATTGTAATTTCTCGGTTATCACATTTGGTTCCACCTAGAATGCTATCCATGCTTATAGTGGCGTCAGGTAATGCTATGTTGAGTACTGTGGCAATGTTGTTTACGATCACTAGATCCTGATTAGAAGTAAGTTGGATCAAAGCAGTTTCATCTCCAGGCTGAATAAGCCCTGCAATACTATATACATCAATATCCATATTGTATAAACTAGTACTACCTGTAAAGGTATTGGTCCCATTAAAGGCGTTAGTGGCGGGATTAAGTGGGTTGCTCAAAATGGTAGTGTTGAGTCTGAGGGTCTCATTATTTGCTAGTATTTGATCTCCTTCCCAAGCAAGAAAACCAATCTGAGCTTCTGCGTTATCCACCACATCTAAATCTGTCAATTGAATGTCTAAACTGTTATTGGAGATGGATACAGCTACAAAGCCGTCAAATAAGCTAACTTGGTTAAGGGGGAGTGTTGCGTCTTCATATACCACTGTTACTGCCCATCCACCAAAATTGGTTGTATTTCCACCAATACCGCAATAAACCCCATCCGTAATTTCAGGGGTAAATTCAGAAAAGGTATAGGAACCATTACCAGTGGTCAAGAGTTGATCAGTAATGTTAGCAAACCCTCCTGCATACGAGTGAATGCTATCCATTTCAAATAAAAAAGTGCGCTCCGCGGTTATGTCAATGTCATTTAACCTTACCTCAAAATCACCTGTCCCTGATCCTGCCCAATATAAATAGGCGGCTATTAATTGTTGGTCTGAATCTAGGCTAAATGTAGCGTCACTTTCTAATAAGATATCGCAACCAGCAGTACCACCAGTGTTTTCATCAATATTTAAAGTGTTTCCGAAGGCGAGATAACTATACCGCCCCTCAAATTGTTGCAATAATTCTATATCCTGAGCAAGGATGCCAAATGGGAGTAGTAATAAAAATGCAATTAATTTTTGTACTTGGTTCATAGCAATTCAGTAATACATTAAATATACAAATATTTAGTATGGCTGAGTTGCTTGGAGTTAATTTAACAATGCTAGTTTATAGATCTCTTTTTTTCAGAATTAGATAGGACCAATAAACAAAGAGGCAGGTCCAACCAATGCAAATTAAAACCGAAGTCCATTGAAGATCATAATTTTTATCAAAGTTTTCTCCCAATTGATTGGCTGCCGATTGTACGGCTCCGAAACGGGTGAAAGGTTCGACGATTAAATCTGACATCGCATTTAGAGGTAGAAAATTATATACACTTTTGAAAAGATCAACATCCGTTTTAACACGTATCCATTGAAAAATCATAGCAATAATTCCCTCTATTACCTGCCAAAGACCTAAAAAGCCTAGGGCAAAAGCAGAGCGTTTTATCCAAATTCCTAGAAACATACAAAAGCTAAAAAAGGCAATGAGTTTAAGGAAATAAGCAAACATATATTGTAAATCTGTGAATACAATCCCTAATTCCGTATAGTCTGAAAAAATGAGGCCTAAGGTGAGGGTGACTATAAAAAGAAACACCGTGGAAACAATCGAAAACAGGATTACCGTAAGAAATTTTGACGTAAGAAATTCCTTCTTGCTGAGACCGTCTATTAAATTCTGTTTAAGGGTTCTGTAGCTGTATTCATTCGCTACGATTGATACAATAACTACGGCAAAAAATATTTTTAACCAGGCAGCAATCCACGAATTAAAATGCCAAATAAATGGAAAATTAAAAATCCCTTGATCCGCCGCTCTAAATTTTACGCCACCAAAATTAAATTCTATTGAAACGAGTAAAGCAATGAAACCAATAAGGGAAAAATAGACAATTGATAATACCTTAACCGATTTGTTATACTTTAGTTTATGAAGTTCTATATTGAGTAGTTGTAGCATGGCGATTAGTTGTTTTTGGTGATTTCTAAGAATAATTCCTCAAGACTTTCTTTCCGTTTTTCAAGATGAGATAACATAATTCCTTTCTCGAAAAGTGTCTTGTTTAACGTAGAAGCATCCATGGGCGCATTTGGATAGGCAATGAGTTTCCCATCTTCTTCTTTGATGCTTGAAAAAGCATTCAT
>JAHZIZ010000284.1 GCA_022601215.1 Bacteroidota bacterium | reverse complement strand
GAAACTAGTTCTGGAAACCACAGTTACGGCGGTTGATGTATCAACCTTGTCGGTAGGAATGTATTTTATAGAAGTACATTCAGGAACCAAAAAAAGCGTTCAAAAGTTTATTAAACAGTAAGTTTATCCTTCGCCTAATAAAAACCACGTAACAACTGTTGGGTGGTTTTTTTCTTTTCAATATCTTTGAGTATATGAAAAAAATACTCGCCTTTGCTGGAAGTAATAGTAGTACTTCCATTAATCATACCCTTGTCTCTCACGTTGCGTCAACGATTTCAGATGCCGAGGTTTCTGTTATTAAATTAACAGATTATGATCTTCCTCTATACAGCATTGATGTTGAAACGGAACAAGGTTTTCCAAATGACTTGAAAACTTTGCTTGCCACTATTGCGGAGGTAGATGCCATGATTATTTCAGTAAATGAACACAACGGTACGATATCGGCATTTTTTAAGAATGTTTTAGATTGGCTTACACGCCTTGAATACAAATTTCCAGCCAATAAAAAGGTGTTACTTTTGAGTACCTCACCAGGAAAACGAGGGGGGGTATCGGCATTAGAATATATTTCAGGGTTTCTACCTCGTATTGATGCTGACATTGTGGGGAGTATTGCTTTTCCTTCTTTCTCTGAAAATTTTAATAGTAATGAGGGAACAATAGTGAATACAGAATTGTCCGAAGCTATTGAAAAAGCGGTGACAAAACTCGTATCCTAATTGTATGAAACGCGCCGTAACATCATTTCCTTGTGTTCTTGATGAAACGCTAAAAACGCAGTTGTTAGCATGGGCGCAGCAGTTTGAAGAAGTGGCTTGGTTGGATTCTAATGCCTATGACCAAAATCACAGCAGCTATCAAGCGATATTGGCCGTAGATGCATTTACGGCGATCACTACCGATTACCAGAATGCCTTCGAGCAATTAGAAGAATACCAATCCTTAGCGGAAGATTGGTTGTTTGGGTATTTGTCATACGATTTGAAAAATGATGTGGAGCATTTGAAGTCTGGAAATCACGATGGGTTGGGCTTTCCTGATTTGTATTTTTTTCAACCTAAGAAACTATTTCTTTTTTCTGAAACGGAAGTAACACTTTGTTATCTAAACATGGTGGACGATGAACTCGAAGATGATTGGCTAGCGATTCAAAATAGTGTGACGACAAGCAGAGTGGAAAGTAATCCTATTAAAATTAGATTGCGTACTTCTAAAGATTCTTATTTTGAAAAAGTAAATGAGATGCTCAGTCATATGGAGCGGGGAGACATTTATGAGGCCAATTTTTGTCAAGAATTTTTTGCCGAAGAAACGACGATCGATCCACTGCGTGCCTTCGAGCATTTAAATGCTATTTCAAGTCCACCTTTTGCTACTTTTCTTAAATTAGGAGATCATTATGCGCTTTCGGCTTCTCCAGAGCGCTATCTTAAACGAACCGATACGGAGGTAATTTCTCAACCTATTAAAGGAACTGCAAAACGATTACAAGACCCATCGGCTGACGCGCTTATGGTGCATCAATTAGAAAATGATCCAAAGGAGCGTAGTGAAAATATTATGATCACAGATTTGGTTAGAAATGACTTGTCTAGATTTGCGAACACCGGGACGGTTCAGGTGGAGGAACTTTGTAAAATATATACTTTTGAACAGGTGCATCAAATGATATCGACTGTTCGTTGTGAAGTTCCCATTTCAATGTCTTCTGTTCAAATTCTTAAAAACACCTTTCCTATGGGGAGTATGACGGGAGCTCCCAAAGTTTCTGCGATGAAGATCATTGAGAAATTAGAAGATGCAAAGCGTGGCTTATACAGTGGGGCTGTAGGTTATTTTACGCCCAAAGGGAACTTTGATTTTAATGTTGTTATTAGGAGTATTCTTTATAATGAGGCTCGAGCGTACGTGAGTTATTCAGTTGGAGGGGCTATTACGGCCAAATCTATTCCCGAAAATGAATATGAAGAATGCTTGTTAAAGGCAAAAGCTATGCGAGAAGCGTTGCAAGAAGAATAATTTTCAAAGATTATTTGCATGCTGTTTTGAATGCATAATTTATATTTATGTTGTTTTAAGCGCATAAAAATCATTTATGCTTATTTAAATACATATTTTTTGTATATTTATACCCTTATTATGAATATGTACGCAGTTTTATCAGGTGATATAGTTTCTTCTACAAGTTTAGGGGCTAACGATAAGGAGCGATTAGAGCTAGCTCTAAAAACTCTAATAGTAGATCTTTCCAAGGAGTTTGACGCCTTTGGAAGAGTGATTAAAGGGGATTATCTCGAAGTAGTAGCACCCAGTCCATTGCAGGCCTTGCAAATTGCATTGGCTATTAAGGCCTTTGTTAAAGGTATTCCTGTAGAGATCAATAATTATAAAGAACAAAAGAAGCGCGCAAAACTATTTAAAGAGCATGGAATACGCCTTGCTATTGGTTATGGTGAACTCAGTCGATATAAACCTGAAGAGGGTATTATTGATGGAGAAGCCATTTATCTTTCAGGTCGATTGATAAATGCAAAATCCACACATGGTAATGAACGCATTGTTATTAAGAATACACTGTTTTTCACCTCTAATAATGAAATGCTAAATCTCCATATTACGCCAGTGATGGAGTTATTAGATGTGTTATTTTCCAAGGCTACATCCAGACAGAGTGAAGTCCTTTACTTAAAGTTGATGGGGAATGATGAAAACACCATAGCGGCTCGTTTGGGAATTGATCAATCCGTTGTAAATAGGCATTCTACTGCTGTAGGCTGGAATGCTATTGAAACTTCAGTATCTTATTTTTCCACCTTAATGTCAAAGCAATAATATGGAAGTGACCTCTCTTTTAATCGGACAAATCATCGCTCATATTGGTGCGGACTATTTTTTTCAGACAAACACCCGTGCTAAAGATAAAAATGAAAAAGGCTTTAAGAGTCGGTATCTCATTGGGCATATTCTTATAGTGTTTCTCTTGTCTTGGATACTATCATTTCAACTAGAGTTTGTGGTTGCCGCAGGAATTATCGCGATCACACATTATTTTATAGACGGATGTAAACCTTGGTTAATGAAGCGTAAAAGCGTTGGACGATATGCCTTCTTTATTGATCAATTGCTGCACCTTACAATCCTTTTTGTGGTGGTGTTTCTCTTTAGTGAGTACCATGGAATCCAGACATTATTCAGCATCGCACCCACACCTAATGGTGCCTATATTGCGCTAGCTTATTTACTTTGTTTAAAGCCTACCAATGTTTTAATCAAAGAGGTTTTTTACACGGCTCAATTAGAAATCGTTAGTGAAAATGAACTTCCCAACGCCGGAAAACTCATCGGTATCCTAGAGCGTCTTCTAACATTGACATTCATTTTAATTGATCAATTTGAGGCCGTTGGATTTCTTATTGCAGCCAAGTCGGTTCTAAGGTATCGAGATGATGAGACGTTGAAAACCGAGTACGTCCTTATTGGAACTATGCTAAGCTTTGGTGTTGCTGTGGTTTTAGGTATTTTCGCAGGGAACTTCTAACATGAAAACAGCGTTTACAGCACATATAAATTCACAATACCCTTTTTTAGAAGGAAAAAAAATTCTTATCGCTTGTAGCGGAGGACTAGACAGTGTTGTCCTTACTCGAATGATGCATTCTTTTGGTTATACCATTTCAATAGCTCATTGTAATTTTTCTTTGCGAGGCAAAGAAAGTGATGCCGATGCTGAGTTTGTAATCCAATTAGCCGAGGATTTAGAGATCATTTGTTACACTAAAACTTTTGATACTAAAGGATATGCCAACGAACATGGGCTTTCAACACAGATGGCGGCCCGTGACTTGCGTTACCAATGGTTTCATGAGCTCTTGGATACTCATGCTTACGATTACCTGTTAACAGCACACCATGCGGATGACGATTTGGAAACCTTCTTTATCAATCTTTCGAGAGGAACTGGATTACGGGGCCTTGTTGGCATTCCAAGAAAAAAGGAGCGGTTGTTACGTCCATTACTTTCATTTTCAAGGGAGGATATTTTTAAGTATGCTAAACAAGAACAATGGTATTGGAGAGAAGATAGTAGTAACGTTAAGACTGAATATATGCGCAATCAATTGCGACATGACGTTATTCCTCATCTAAAGAAGGTAGATAAGAACTGGATAAAAAATATTCAGAAAACACAACAATATTTAAATCAGAGTTTAGCCTTAGTAGACGATTATATGCTACTAGTTTACAACCTTGTGGTCTCCGAAGTCGAGGAGGGATATAGTTTTGATATTTCTAAACTCCAAGAATTGCCAAATACAGAAGCAGTATTATTCGAGTTATTATATCCTTTCGGTTTTACGGATTTTGAATCGATTGCCGAGTTGATCGATTCACAAACGGGTAAGGAGGTGTTATCGCCAACTCACCGATTGTTAAAAAATAGAGAGGTATTGTTATTGGCAGTGCTAGCTTCCGACTCACATCAGCAAGCACTCACTATTCCTGAGGGGCTAACAAGTCTAAACAGTCCTTTGAAATTGCGCTTTTCAGAAGCGAAGAAGTATGAGGTAACCAATGCACATACTGCCTTTATAGATAAGAAAAGCTTGGTCTATCCGTTACTATTACGAAAGTGGCAGCAAGGAGATCGTTTTCAGCCGTTTGGTCTGAAAGGAAAAAAGAAATTGAGTAAGTTTTTTAAAGATGAAAAGTTATCTTTGATCACTAAAGAAAATACTTGGGTACTTTGTAGCGAAAACGAGATTGTTTGGGTAGTAGGAATGCGCTTGGATGATCGATACAAAGTACAACAAGATACACAACATATTTTACGAATTGATTATACCCCGAACACTATATGAATCGTTTATTAGTCCTTTTTGTTTTAGCATTATGTAGCTCCTTTTCTTATGGACAGGGACTGCTAGATCCTGTTTCTTGGGAAGTATCCATACAAACGCAAGAAAATAATCAGTTTGACGTAGTTATAGATGCCGAAATTGAGGCGGGCTGGCATCTGTATAGCCAAAAACAATTTGGAGAAGAATATGATGGTCCAATCGCAACTGAAATAACCTTTAATGCAAGCGATTCTACTTATAAATTATTGGGTGAAACCAAGGAGCCAGAATTGAAACCTATTTTCGATAAGGTTTTCAATATGGATGTGGTTTATTTTGAAGATGCGGCTACATTTACGCAGCGAATTGAAGTAGTAAACCCGGGGATTAAGAGCGTAGTTCTGGAGGTTCTTTATTCGGTTTGTGATGATGAAAAATGCCTCGCCCCTGAAAGTAAAAGCTTTGAGGTTGCCTTGGATGGTGGTGGAGCAAATGTAGTTTCAGCTGAGCTGTCTGAAAGAGATATTGCAATGACCAATGCCCTAAAGGTCGATCTTAAAGGGAAAGAAAAATATGAAGATCCGGAGAAGGAAAAGAAAGGTTTGTTCACCATATTCATGCTTGGATTCTTGGGAGGACTTATTGCCCTGTTAACACCATGTGTATTTCCAATGATTCCGCTAACCGTTAGTTTTTTTACTAAAAGTGCTAAAGACAAAAAGAACGGATTGGCAAATGCCATTTTGTATGGACTGTTTATTTTCTTAATCTACGTGCTCTTAAGTGTGCCTTTTCATTTACTGGACTCTCTTAATCCGGAAATACTAAATAACATATCGACCAATGTTACGCTAAATGTTATATTTTTTATCATATTCATCGTATTTGCCTTTTCGTTTTTTGGCTTTTTTGAAATTACCTTACCGCAGTCATGGAGTGCTAAGATGGATAGTAAAGCGACCAGTATTGGAGGGTTCATAGGAATTTTCTTTATGGCACTTACCTTGGCAATTGTTTCATTTTCTTGCACGGGTCCAATTTTAGGAACCTTACTGGGAAGTTCTTTAACCACCGACGGAGGAGCTATGCAACTTAGTATGGGGATGGGAGGATTTGGTTTGGCTCTTGCCTTACCTTTTGCTTTGTTCGCTTTATTTCCCAATATGCTTAATTCATTACCAAAGAGTGGAGGTTGGCTTAATACAGTAAAGGTGGTTCTAGGATTTATTGAGTTGGCACTCGCGTTTAAATTTCTATCTAATGCCGATTTGGTTGAGCATTGGGGTATCTTAAAACGTGAAATTTTCTTTGCCATATGGATCATTTGTGCCTTGGGATTAGCGTTATATTTATTTGGATTCATTCGCTTTCCGCATGATGGACCAAGAAAGAAACCGCTTCCGAAAGGAAATGTTTTAGTTGGTGTTTTGAGTATTGCCTTTTTTATATACCTCATTCCAGGACTTACCAATACAAAGCATGCCAATTTAAAACTGCTTAGTGGATTTCCACCACCCTTATTTTATAGTTTATATGATAAAGGTACAAGCGCACCACTTGGATTAAATGCTTACAAAGACTTTGATGAAGGAGTTGCGGAAGCCAAAGCATCAGGAAAACCAATTATGTTGGATTTCACGGGTTGGGCATGTGTAAACTGTCGGAAAATGGAGGAACAAGTTTGGAGCGAACCAGAGATTTTTAAGATTATTAATGAAGAATTTGTCCTAATCTCACTATATGTAGATGATAGAAAGGAGCTTCCAAAAAATGAACAGTTTAATTATGAGCGTCCTAATGGAGGAGGAGTGAAAAAAATCACGACGGTTGGGGATAAATGGGCTACTTTTCAAACAGTAAACTTTCAGAATAATTCGCAACCGTATTATGTCCTAATGGATGGGGATTTTCTTATGCTTAATAAAGCAGTTGGATATACCCCAAAGGGGAAAGAATACTTAGCATGGCTTCAAGAAGGATTAACCAACTTCAAAGTAACAAAATAATCATTATGAAACAGTTTTATCTCATTATCGCCCTTATTTGTTTTCAACTAATTTCGGCGCAGGATACCTATGTACGGGACCATTATAACAAAATGGAAACTACCATCACAATGCGAGATGGTATCGAGCTACACACCACTATTTATAGCCCAAAAGATACCTCTAAAAAGTATCCAATACTCTTTCAACGAACCCCTTATAGTTGTAGACCGTATGGAGAAGATCAATTCCGTTCCAAAATTGGACCTAACGAATTCTTGATGAAGGAAGGGAATATTGTGGTGTATCAAGATGTGAGAGGACGATGGAATAGTGAAGGCGTATATGATAATATGCGCGCTTATATACCCAATAAAAAGCGTAAGCAAGTGGATGAGGCAAGTGACACCTATGATAGTATTGAGTGGCTCACTAAAAATGTATCCAACAATAACGGAAATGTAGGGGTATGGGGAATATCTTATCCTGGGTTTTATGCTACTTATTCCCTCCTTGATTCTCATCCTGCACTAAAAGCCGTTTCTCCTCAGGCTTGTATTGGAGATTTCTTTTTTGACGATTTCCACCATAATGGAGCATATTTACTTAGTTATTGGAGAGCAACTGCTGTTTTCGGTTATGAAAAAACAGAACCTGTAAAAGAATCATGGTATGAATTTCCGAAATTGGATAGCAAAGATCAATACCAGTTCTTTTTAGACGCTGGACCACTTTCTAACTTAGATGAGTATTATAAAGAGGATAATGTATTTTGGCAGCAGCTAAAAGATCATCCGAATTATGACGAGTTTTGGAGATCTAGAGGAATCATTCAACATTTAAAAAACATTAAACCAGCAGTAATGGTTGTTGGCGGACTTTTTGATGCAGAAGATTTATACGGTCCTTTTGAAACTTACGAAAAGATAGAGGAAAACAGTACTAATTACAATACGGTAGTTTTTGGACCTTGGAGCCACGGAGATTGGGCTAGAAGTAAAGAAAGACAGGCAGTTGGAAATGTTTATTTTGGTGATAATCTATCAGAAAATTATCAGCGAGAGGTTGAGACAAAGTTTTTTAATCACTTTCTGAAGGAAAATGGAAAAGGAGATATCGGTTTGCCAGAAGCTCAAATGTTTGACACAGGAACTAGAACTTGGAAGAATTATGAGCAATGGCCTCCAAAGAATACTGAAACCAAAACTTTTTGGCTACAAAGTGATGAACGTCTTAATGATGTAGCAGAAAAGAAGTACACCTTCGAGGAATTTATTAGTGACCCAAATAAACCTGTACCGTATTCGGAAGATATTAAAATGGTCTTTACGCCACGTAAATATATGACAGATGATCAGCGTTTTGCAGCCCGCAGATCAGATGTATTGGTATTTGAAACTCCGGTACTAGAACATGATATGACAATGACAGGAGATATTATGGCTAAATTGAATGTAGCCATTACGGGTACAGATGCAGATTGGGTGGTAAAGGTTATTGATGTGTATCCAAATGACGCAGAGGAATACGAAGAAACGCAAGATCATTTAAAGATGAGCAATTATCATTTAATGGTCAGAAGTGAGGTCATGCGCGGACGATTTAGAAATAGTTTTTCAAAACCAGAACCGTTTGTGCCAAATGAAAAAACGGCAGTTCAAGTAAAACTTCAAGACATTCACCACACGTTTAAAAAGGGACATAAAATTCAGGTACAGGTACAAAGTACTTGGTTCCCATTAATAGACTTAAATCCTCAAACCTACGTGCCTAATATCTTCGAGGCAAAAGAAGAAGACTTTACCAAACAAACACATAAGGTGTTTAATGATTCT
>JAHZIZ010000283.1 GCA_022601215.1 Bacteroidota bacterium | reverse complement strand
GAATTACAAAATGATCAGTATATGCCTACTTTAGATAAAGCAACGAGCAACTATACAATAGATAATGCATTACAGAATGCTCGCGATATTAATAGACGTTTCAGTGAAATGAACATAATAGATGCTATCAATGTAAATACGATTGATTTAAAAGAAAAGAGAAATTTAGTACTTCTTGATTTTGAAAATACAGACGCTGCTGTCATTCGAACAGCATTGGATGATTTGACTAATATTTACATTCATTATAACAGCTATACTGAACTAGAAACCTATGAGACATTACAAACTCCTAATGATTATGAAAGTGCGAGTAGTGTTTACATTACTGATCCCAATCAGTATGATTTAAGAATGATTAGAGCCGAAGAAGCTTGGGATCTTACAACTGGTAATCCTGAGGTAATTATTGGTATTGTGGATGATGGCTTTTACGTTCCTAATGATGATTTAGTAACGGAGATAATTGGTGGGGCGGGTAATTATGAGACCCCAGCGGGTTCGTCCGGAAATTGGAATATAGGAAAACATGGTACAAGGGTTTCTGGTTTGGCTTCCGGTGGTACGAATAATGGGACCGGATCTGCAGCCATAGGATATGATACCAAAATGATTGCGAGAAGAGGTTTATCTGTTTATGGGTTAAAACTTTTATCCGATATGGGTGCTAAGGTTGTGAATGGAAGCTTTGGTAGCCCTACAACATCAATCCCTAACAATTCTAGCCAGGCTTTTATAAATGATATGGTTGATAGTGGAACAGTTGTGGTAGCTGCCGCGGGTAATGGACCTGCTTCAGGAAATGGCACAACCGGACTCAATGGAGAAATTAGTAATGAGGCCTATTCTAGCAGATATTATGTGCCTGCTTCGTATAAGGACGTTATTTCCGTTTCTACTGTAGGTGATAAGAATGATATTGGAAGTACTTCAACAGATTATTACAATTGGAAGGCTGTCCATAAGTTAGCAACAGAAGCAGCGTACCCAAATGGGGCGACTTATTCTGGCACCAGTATACCGATAAATGAATCTTTTATAACGGTACAACACAACGACTCTGTAGATATAGTTGTTCCAGCATACAAGGGTTCTCCATATGCTCTAAATAATAACAATCCAAACTACAATTATGGACAGTCAAGTAATGAGGCTGGCCTTGGAACTTCATTTTCAGCTCCCATTGTTACGGGGACTGTAGGGCTTATGTTTTCAGTAAATTATTGTTTGACTCCAAAAGAAGTTGAGTCAATACTTAAATTGACTGCGGTAAAAATAGATAATATGCCCGAAAACTTGCCCTATTATGGAAGACTTGGTGCTGGGATGCTTGACGCATATGAGGCCGTTAAAATGTCCAAGGATATGGCGGATGAATTTGGATCTGTTGAGGTAAAAGATAGGATTCTATATAGATGGTTTTATAAGTTAGAAACTGCTCCTTATGAAATCAAAATGATCAATAATGACGTAACAGGAAATGCACGTTTAAAGTTCAAAGCTAGGAGCAACATTAAGATATTGAGTGGAAATTATTCGCCAGGAGCAGGAGGATTTGTTCATCTGTCTATTGATTCGGAACTACCCCTAGAAAATTGTCCTCCCCCAGTGACAATAGCTTCTGCGTCTAACAATGAAAATGACACATCTATTCCGGAACGAAAATCAATTTATCAGGTTTATCCTACACTGGTTGATAAACATATTTTAATTTCAAGTTCTAGAGAAAGTGCTACTGAAAAAGTAAATATAAAAATTTATGATTTCTATGGTACTTTAGTCTATCAAAATTTAGAGGTGAATCCAACTAAGACAGAGTTCAACTTACAGAATCTCGCTTCGGGAATCCATATTTTAAAGGTTTATAATTTGGACAACGAAGAACTACTTACAGAAAAATTTGTAAAAAAGTAATTTAATATAGCAGTTAGAACACCGTTCGATATTTAAATATCGAACGGTTTCATAATTTAAACTAAAAAAGCTAGAATCGTTATAAACTCTTCAAATTAGGAGTCACATATATCCCAGATAGGCAGCTCTTTTAATAAGACCAGCCGCACTGTTTACTTGTAGTTTGAAAAAAATATTCTTCTTATGTGCCTCAACAGTGTGTTTACTCAGAAATAGTTTGTCAGCGATTTGATGAGTGGTTAATTCTTTGGCAATTAAGACCACAATTTCCTTCTCTCTTTTGGTAAGAATGTTCTTATTAAACTCTAATTCAATGGTTTCATCTTCAGGGGGATCTTTAAAATATTTCTCATCTCTTAACACAATATTTTTCACCGCCTTAATAAGTTCATCAAAACCTGTTTCTTTTAATAGATAACCATCGATATTACTAAAAGATTGTAGTTTGTGGAACATGCTTACGGCCAATATCTTCACATCAGGGAATCTTTTCTTAACTTCTTTAATAAACTCAATTCCATTCATTTCAGGCATCGCGATGTCTGTAATAATTAAATCTGGAGTATTTTGAGAAACTAACTTTAAACCCGAAACACCATTATTGGCAACACCAATAATTTCAATTTCTTCTTCTTTAGACATAACAGACCTCATTCCTTCAAGAAACATCTTATGGTCATCAACTATTATGATACGTATATTATTCATTCTTTAGAAATAGTGGTCAGAGGAATTTCTATTACAAGATGGGTTCCTCGATTTGGAGAGGAATCAATTTCTATAGAACCGTTAATTGCCAATAATCGTTCTTTTATATTGTGAATGCCGATACCGTCTTTGCTTTTTATCTGATCGAAACCGATTCCATTGTCTTCTATAAAAATAGTGAAATGTTCAACATGTCTTGTAAAAGATAAACTCACGAAATTGGCTTTAGCATGTTTTGAAATATTTGCTAATGCTTCCTGTAGAATTCTGTATAAATTATGCTTAACATCGTCATTTATGTGTTCGAAACAATCTTCAGGAAATACAGAAATCTCAATTTCAAATTGTTTTGGGTTGTCATATTGTTGTTTCAATTCATTCAGTAATACATCAAAACTTTTACCTATAAAAGAATTGGTGCTCAGGTTATGTGATAGTAGCCTTAATTCCTTGAGAGTTCCAGTCAAATTATTTCCTATTTCAATAATTTTATCATTCCCAAGAGTATTATTTATATGAGATAAACGCAAATTAACACTGGCCAATTGTCCTCCTACACCATCATGTAGTTCTTTTGCGATACGATTTCTTTCTTTATCTTGTCCTTCAATAAGCGCTTTTATTTCAGTTAGCTCTTGCTCCTTTTGTAATCGCAGTTTTTCTTTATTATGAATTTCGTTTTCTTGTTGTCTAATCTTCAGTTGTGTTTTTGCACGATGCCTATAAAAAATAAACAACAGAGACAAAGGTAATACTAGAATTACCGCACATAGTATAATCCACTTTTGTTTTGTTTTCGCTAACACTTTTTCATTTTCAAGAAGTATTATTGCGGTATCT